>JAIRLS010000152.1 GCA_031259205.1 Bacteroidales bacterium
AAAGAAATTCTATTTTCCATTTTCTTACCTCCCAAAATTTAATTCAACAATAACTAACAAACTTGAGCACAAAATTACATAAAATTTTCAAATTGCAACTTTTTTTCGATCCGGATATGGGATTTTTTATTCATAATTTTCCCGAACAAACAATGCCGGTTTTGTACGCATATTGTTACAAAATACAATCCGGCCTGCGAATTGAAAATCGGCGTTAGCCCATTCTATCCATATTATTCGAAATAGAATTTATCCGGTTTTTTAGGCGTTAAGTTATTTAACCTATTTTACTTAGGATAAATGCTAAAATAAATTGGCAATTTAATACGGAGGATGCAAGAATAAAACGACTTAGACTTTTATCCGATATTTAAAGAATGACATGACACTACGTTTTTTTATGTTTTCGCTATATTGCACTGCAATGATAATTAAGTCGTCGAAAGATTTAACATTTTTTAAGATGCTTATCCAAAAGCATTTCCTATTTTTGTAAAAAATCAGTTTTAAAAAATCTCATAAAATGAATCTTAACCTTGTAAATCGAAGAAAGTTTATCAGATTATCCGCAGCGGCAGGAGCTGCCATAGCGGTGAATCCTACGGGTATACAGGCTGCAGGAAACGGTACGCGCAAAGCCGAGATACCCGAACGTGTATTGGGGAAAACCAATATCAAAGTCCCCATATTAAGCATGGGAGTGATGCGTGCCGACAATCAAGCCGTTGTAAGAGCTGCCTACAATTCGGGCATTTTCCTGTTCGATACCGCGCACGGTTATCAAAACGGAAAAAATGAAGAAATGCTGGGCGAATTTTTCAAAGGGAAAAAACGGGAATCCTTCATACTGGCAACCAAAGTAAAAGAAAACCAGGGCAATGCCGCCGCCTCAAGATTTATCGAAAAATTTGAGATTAGCATGAAGCGGCTTAAGATGGATTATGTGGAAATATTGTACTACCACGCATTGAGCAGACCGGAAGAAGTAAATTTCTCTCCTGTGGTAGAGGCCATGGTGAAACTGAAAAAAGACGGGCGCGTGAAATATTTGGGCGTATCCACCCACAGCAACGAGCCGGATGTGATCAATGCCGCCATCGACAACGGCAACTATGACGTGGTGCTTACATCCTGTAATTTTACGCAATCCCACCGTGCGGAATTGAATAAAGCGCTCGAACGCGCCGTAAATGCCGGCTTGGGAACAGTCGCCATGAAAACGATGGCAGGCGGCTATCTCGACAAAGAACATACCCGAAAAGTAAACGTTAAAGCCGCGCTGAAATGGGCATGGCAAAATCCCCATATTCACACGGCCATTCCGGGATTCACCTCTTTTGCCGAATTGGAAGAATGTCTGGATGCGGCCGCTCATCCCGAATTGTCGGAAGAGGAGAAGGCGTTCCTCGCTTCAGCCTCGTGCAAGCATGGGCTTTATTGTCAGGGATGCAAGAGTTGCATTGCGCAATGTCCTGAAAATCTGCCTATACCGGATATGATGCGTGCCTACATGTACAATTACGGATACAAAAGTCCGATGCTGGCGAAAGATACCCTGCTGGAGTTGAACCTGCAGGACAATCCTTGCCGGAAATGCGTTTCCTGTAAAGTAACATGCGCCAGCGGATTCCGGATTGCCGAAAAAATAAGTGATATCACCCGCTTGCAGTACGTTCCTGATGATTTTCTGGTATGAAAAAGATATGGCTATGCCGGATAGCGCTTGTATGCCTGACATGGACGCAAGCGCATGCCGAATCGAATTTAAAGACAAAGTTACCCCATATCAAAGGATGGGAAATAGACGCTACCGTTGAAACTTTCGATTCCAATACGCTTTTCGAACGCATCAACGGAGCCGCGCCGGGGTACCTTTTGTACAACTGCAAAGAACTGACCGTATTCGTGTACAAACAGGACAAAAGCGATGAATACATCACCGTGCAAGTGTACCGGCACGCCACCTCTACCGACGCTTTCGGCGTGTATGCCTCCGAAAGACCGATGGAAACCGACTTCGTCAAAACAGGCGCCGAAGGATACCGGGAAGGCGCCATGTTCAATTTCGTTGCAAATCACTTTTATGTCAAAATCGAAAGCCCCTCGGAGAAAGCGTCCGTCATACAGGCTGTCGCACTAATCGCCGAAGGACTGGCAAATAACATCGCTCCAAAAGCAACGTTGCCTTCCGAGTTAGCCCGATTCCCCGCTGAAAACAAAATAGCGCACAGCGAACAGTACATCGCACAAAGTTTCTTGGGACATGAATTTCTGAACAACGCCTTCACAGCAGATTATCAAACGAACGACGGGAAATATCAACTGTTTGTCATTGATGCGGGAAGTACTGCCGGCGCCAGGGCTATGCTGGAGAAATATTTCGATTTCACGAAACAAAGCGACGCGCCGATAGAAGGCAAAATTGTTATTGACGACAAGTACAACGGACAACTCGTGTGCCGGTGGAAAAACCGGCATGTGTGGGGAATCCTCAACGATAACGGACTGTCGTTGCCTTTTGACGAAATTCTGAACGAAGTGGAAGAGAAGCTCTAATTTTTCGGTTAATTCTTTTTTGAGGCGCTATGAAAAACAATTTTTCCGACCTCTACTTATAGCACGAAGGCCATCCGCTAAGAGGGATGGAAAAAAGTGCGAAACAAAACTCGTTTGGAACAGTCCGCAGACCCATAGCGTCTCAAAAAAAAGATTTAAGTAAAATCAAAAAATATTTACGATTGTAAAACTATTATTACAAGACAATTGCATTATTTCCATTCTTATTTTCACTTTTATCACACATTTTTTTTTGTTCCCCTCATACAAATGTATTACTTTTACTTTTTATTTTAAATTTAAATTTGATATGAAAAGGGTACTTATTATTCTGGTTGTCAGCGTATTTGCAGGAATGGTGCTGTCTTCATGCATATCGAATAAGCCGTGTCCGGCTTATCGTTCCGTGTCGTTTGTTGAACAGACAACCTCTCAGGCCGAATTGCCGAGCTGAAAGGTTAATCATTTTCAATGATTTTCATAATGGCGGAGAATCGTTATGAAAAAATACGTTACAGTTGTCACACTCATAGCCGTTGCTTGTACTGCGGTACACGCCCAGGGCGAAATTGATCTCCAGCAAAAAGTGTTTTACCGGAATGAATGGTCGTTAGCGTTAATGCTCAACTCCAACGGGTTTGGGGGTAATTATCGTTATGGGAAACATATTAATGCCCGAACTAAAAAGTTATGGGAGATGGATTTTGTTTATATGAAAGCCCCAAAAGATTATAAAACGTATTCTCCTACTACGTCGGGAGCAAAATTTGTTTACGGGAAAAAAAATCTTGCTTTCGATTGGCGGGTAGCCTTGGGACGGCAATACGAAATATTCCGAAAACACGATGTGGGCAGTGTCGCTATCCGGTATTTTTACAATTACGGGCCGTCGGTGGTAATGCTCAAACCGGTGTATTACAATGTCGGCGACGGCTACTATGATCCGGTTTCTAATTTAACTTATGTCATTGAGCGGGAAGAACCCGAACGATTCGATCCGGACTGGATCAATATGAATGTTGCTATTTTGAGCAGGGCTTCCTTTTTTAAAGGTTTTGACAAGCTATCCCTTGTTCCCGGCGCTTTTGGCAAGTTCGGGCTAAATGTCGAATACAGCAAACAGGACAAAGTCATCCATGCCTTGGAATGCGGTATGATCGTGGAAGGATTTATCAAGAAAGTTGAAATTATGGATTTTAGTTCCCCTCCTGCCTATCAAAGTAAAACGGCAAAGAATCAACAATTTTTTCTGACCCTGTTTGTCAGTTATCGATTCGGTCGCATTGTCGATCCTTACGAAGTGAAGAAAGAACGCAAACGCTCGAACGAAATCAGTTATTGACAAATGTGACGCCGCCTCCAACCCGACAGGACAAGCATACTTCCGGCAGTTTAAAATTGAATACCGTCGTAAAATCGACGTCGGGAACACATTGATCTTCACGTTTGAATATACATGCCGTTACTCCAATGAAAATATCCGGCTATTTTTTTTGAGGTGCTATGAAAAATAATTCTTCCGGATTCCGCTCTCTTTCGGCGACATTCACGAAAATCTTCCGCTTTGGATAATGCGGAACGTCCTGAAAGGGGACTTTTGAGAGGGACAGGAAAAAGCGGAAAACAAAACACAGATGGAACAGTCCATTGCCGATAGCTCCTCAAAAAGAGATTTAGCCGATTATTCTCCCTGTAATTTGAAAATGTAGGTGATGTAGCCTTTTTGTGCCGGTGCATCGGCTTTGCGGGTGAACCTTGCTTTCCGTGCGGCTTTTGCAGCGGCGTCCAGCAGGTTTTTGTTCAGGGTGGTTGACCCTTTTACGCCGGCAGTGGCGTCGACGACATTACCATCTTTATCGACCGTTATTTCTACTACTACTTTTCCCTGTTCGTTCAATTCGTACACCGGCAGGGGCAATCTTTCTCCCTGCAATCCCCGTCCGCTTAGCGACCATGTGTTGCCGCCTGCGTCGCCGCCTTGTCCGTACACATGCACGCCCGGAGCGCCTGTCGTTACGCCCTGATTGCCTTGCCCTCCGGCAGCGCCTTGCGTGCTGGCCGTAGAAACGTTATCGCTACGGCCGGGATACAAGGCTTTTGTGTTTACCGTACGCTCCGGCTTGGGCGTTTCTTTCGGTGTTTCTTTCGGCGTTTCTTTGGGTGTTTCCTGTGGCGTTTCTTTGGGTGTTTCCTGTGGCGTTTCTTTGGGCGTTTCCTGTGGTGTTTCTTTGGGTGTTTCCCGTGGCGTTTCTTTGGGTTTGGGTTTAGCAACAGGTATAACTACAGGATCTTCCTCATCTTCCTGCGTTAAAAGATCTTCCTTTGCTTGACTCGCCTGTACCGGGACAGTGGGTTGCGGTTGCGGTTGGGTTTGCGCAGCTATGCTCGGTTCCCTGTTGCCCCACCCTGTGTTGCTGTTGCCGAAATCTACCAGAATCCCCTGTTCTTCCGGCAGGGGTAGAGGAGTGCGAAAAGCCATAAACAACAGAATAAACAGAAGCGTTCCGTGAAAAATCACGGTTCCGAGAAGTCCGTTTCGATATTTTACAGGTGTTGCCATGTCGGTTTCGGATATTTATCGTCTTTCGGGTGCAGTGGCCAGTATTACTTTGTATTTATTTCGTCCGGCAATATTCATCACTTTTACTACTTCTTCCATCGGAACGGATTTGTCTACGTGCAGGGAAAGCACTTGGTCTTTAGGCTCTATATTCCGCAGTTTCAACTGCAACTGGCGTTCAAGGTTGTTGATTGACGTGGCCGTTTTGTCAATCTGATAATAATAGCCTTGACTTTGCCGGTCTTGAATATATACTTTCGTGACAGGCCTTGTCGCCGACACCTGGTTATTGCTTTGCGGAAGTTTCAGGTTCAGGGCATTCGGGCTGATGAGCGTAGAAGTGATCATGAAGAAGATCAGCAGCAAGAAAATCAAGTCGGTCATGGATGACATGCTGAACGACGGATTGATTTTATTAGACGAACGGATAGCCATTTTAATTTTGTTTTAGTGAGGATAACTATTTAGCCGGTTCGTTGAGCAGGTCCATGAACTCGGAGGTGTGCGTTTCCAGTCCGTTAACTACTTTTTCAACGCTTGCCACCAGTATGTTGTAGGCGAAAAAGGCGACGATACCCACCAGCAGTCCGGCTACGGTAGTGACCATTGCCTCATAGATGCCGCCGGAAAGGGCGGTGATGTCGATGCTGTTGCCCAGCGTTGACATGTTGTAGAAGGCTTTCACCATGCCGGTCACCGTTCCGAGAAAGCCGATCATGGGAGCGCCTCCCGCAGCCGTCGCCAGGGCGGGCAAGCCTTTTTCAAGCCGCGCTATTTCCAAACGTCCTACATTCTCAATGGCGGTATTGATGTCGTTCAGCGGACGTCCTATCCGCTGTATGCCTTTCTCTATCATCCGTGCAATAGGGCTGTCGGTAGACTGGCACAAGGCAAGCGCCGAATCAATTTTTCCGTCGTGAATATAATCTTTGATACGGTTCATGAAATTTTCGTCTGTCTGAGCGGCTTTGCGAATGGCAAAATACCGCTCCACAAAGATATATACCGCCATAACGGACAATACCAAAATGGGGATCATGATCCATCCTCCTTTTAACGCAATATCCCATAACGGCAATTGGATTTCTTCCGGAATTGTTTCAGAAACCTCGCCGACAGGAGTCTGGGACTGTAATAATAATAGGCCAAACATAGGGTTTTATGATTTTGATTTTCGTTATTTTTTTAAGATGATTGAAAGTACAAAATTAGATGAATATCTTAATATTTCCAAGTGCATAAGATGAAAAAAGTTTTTATATTTTCCTTCTTGCGTATCTTTCGAAGGTGTAGGGGTACGGATGTTGACTGTCGCTCGGATGCCGTTCGGCTGTTTCCAGTTGCCACTGTCCGGCGTCAATGGGGGGGAAAAAAGCGTCGGCGGGAAAACGGTGATGAATGCGCGTGAGATACAGTTTATCCGCCAAAGGCATCATTTGCCGGTAAAGATGCATCCCCCCGATAACGAAACACTCCTCTTCTCCACAATAGCCGACGGCTTCGTCGATGGAAGCCGCCAGCAAACATCCCGGCGCTTTGTCCAGTGTGGCGCTGACAATAATGTTTTTCCGGTTGGGCAAAGGCTTCACCGGCAACGATTCATACGTCTTCCTGCCCATGATCACCGAATGACCGGAAGTGATCCGCTTGAAATATTTCAAGTCGTTGGGCAAATGCACCAGCAACCGGTTGTCGAAACCGATGGCAAGATTTTCGTCTATGGCTGCAATCATGGAAATCATCCCTCTCGCTTTTAGTGAAAACCGTACAAAAATCATGCAATAATCATATTTTATATTTTTTTACCTAACTTTGCTGTAACCGCAAAAAGTAAAAAATAATCGTAAATGGATAATAAACAATCTCTTTTGGACAAGAGGTATCTTTTAATGGCACGCATCTGGAGTCAAAATTCTTATTGCATCCGACGCAAGGTAGGTGCGTTACTGGTGAAAAACCACATGATTATTTCGGACGGATATAACGGCACGCCTTCCGGTTTTGAGAATATTTGCGAAGACGAAAACAATGCCACCAAACCATACGTGCTTCATGCGGAAGCAAATGCCATCACAAAAGTAGCCAAATCGGGCAACAGCAGCGAAGGCGCTACCCTCTACGTCACGGCTGCTCCCTGTCTGGAATGTGCCAAACTGATTATTCAGGCAGGCATAACGAGGGTGGTGTACAGCGAGAGATACCGGATTGACGACGGCATTCGGCTACTGGAAAAGGCAAGTATTGACGTATGTTTTGTTGAATGTAATTTTGACGGGAAACCGATTGAATAATAATAAGAAGAAAATGGCAGGATTGAAAAAACGGGAAATATGGCTGGTCGGTATAGTTTGCCTGATGGCGGCATGTAATTTCTGGCTTCTTGTGCGGCCTTTAATAATAAATAATGCTATAGCCCAAGACCCTGTAAAAAAAGGCAAAAGATTCCTGTATATAGGCGACTCCATCACTGACGGCAACTGGGGCGGAGGTGGTGCAAAGCCCTCATCGGAACGTAATCATTGGGATCAAAACCATATTTTCGGCAGTGGCTATATGTATTTATGTGCAGCTTACTTTATGGGAACTTTTCCGGAACAAGGACATGTATTTTATAACAGAGGAATTAGTGGAAATACGTTAGATGACCTCGAAAAACGATGGAAAGACGATGCTCTGGAAATAAATCCGGATATATTATCCGTTCTTGTCGGTACCAATGACATAACCCGATATCTAAGCGATGGGACAGATAAAGACTTTGATCTGGCCGGTTGGGATATGAAATACCGCAAACTTCTGGATTTATCCATAGAAAAGAATCCGAATCTTAAAATAGTAATATGTACCCCTTTTGCTTATGAAACTGAAAATCCGAATAAAAAGGGACCGTGGAATTTACGCCATAAATTACTTGGAGAATTCAGCAAAATTATAAAAAAGATTGCATTGGACTACAATACGATCCTTGTTCCATTCGATAAATTATATGACGATCTATCGGTCGGATACCCTGATGTTCCGGCCACCTATTGGCTTTGGGATGGTATACATCCTACTGCCGCCGCTCATAAACGAATGGCTGATATGTGGATAGAGAAAACAGCCGGCTTATTTCGGAAATAAAAAAGGTGAGATTCAATAATTACGGAACCTCATCTTTATTTTTCGTTTGAATATTTTTATTCTTTCATCCGGTAATCAAACCGGTCGTAATATACTTTTGCCCTACTGCCTTTACCGTTCGATGAAGCATACAATCCTATCATTACGGCAACGGTCGGGAAATAGCCGGTACGGTAAAAAATATGTCCATGTCTCGGAAAAATATGTAATTTTGTCAAATAATAAATTCAAATCCTATGAAAATCTTATATTATGATTGTTTTTCCGGTATCAGCGGCGATATGAATCTGGGAGCGATGGTAGATATTGGCGTTCCTGCCGGGTACCTGATCGAAGAGTTGAAAAAACTGAATACGGACGGGTACAAAATCGATTTTTCAACGGCGCAACGCAAAGGGATCACGGGAACGCAGGCCAGCGTACTGTTAACGGACGATCAGCATTACAGCCATAAGCACAACGATCAGCATCACAGCCATACGCATCATAGTCACAGTCACCGCAATTTACACGACATCTCCCATATTATCAACGAGAGCGAACTGCCGGACAAGGTGAAACGCATGAGTACGGACATTTTCGGTCTGGTGGCGCAGGCAGAAGCCAAAATACACGGCAAAGCGGTGGAGGATGTCCATTTTCACGAAGTGGGCGCGACGGATTCGATAGTAGATATTGTAGGCGCCGCTATCTGTATCGATTACCTGAAACCCGACCGTATCATCGCTTCGCCGGTGGAGATGGGCGGCGGCTTTGTCGATTGCGCCCACGGCACTTTTCCCGTACCGGCCCCGGCTACGCTCGAAATCATGAAAGGCAAGCCCGTAAAATTGGGAGCGGCGCCTTTTGAAACAGCCACCCCCACAGGCGTAGCCATTCTGGTGGCGCTGGCCGACGAGTTCACCGCATCGCCGGCTTTTTCCCTCCTGAAAACAGGCTACGGCATAGGCCATCGCGACGCCGACATTCCCAACGTGTTGCGTGTGTGTCTGGGCGAAACCGGCGCGGCGACCTCAACGACCGACGCCGTACTGATGGAATGTAACATCGACGATATGAACCCGGAGCGCTACGCCTATGTGATGGAACGCCTCTTCACCGCCGGCGCTGCCGATGTCTTCCTGCAAAATATCGTGATGAAGAAAACACGTCCTGCCGTACTGCTTTCCGTATTGTGTACGCCGGAAAAAGAAGCGGAAATGGAAAAAATCCTCTTTACCGAAACCACCACGTTAGGCCTTAGATGCCGGCAGGTAAAAAGGAAAACTCTCGACCGACAGACAGAATGGGTGGATACGCCCTGGGGTAAAGTACGGGTAAAAAAAGCGTTCCTGAATCAAAAGGAACTGAAAACCAAACCCGAATACGACGATTGCGAAGCGATTGCTCAAAAAAACGGCATCCGAATAGATGATATTTATCAATATATTTACGAAAAAAGCAAAAAAGATTGAAATTTGTTCTTATTTTTGCAGTAAATATAATGTATGGTATGGTAGGATCGTTTTACAAATGGACAGTTCTATTCACTATAACAGTCGTTTTTCCCGCTTATGGGCAAAACTATGTGGTTACGGGGGCAAATTTGGTTCCCAATCCAAGTTTTGAACAAACACGCGCCTGTCCCAAAGAAGCCGATTACATCGGCGGAGTAGTATCGTGGAACTTGTTTCCCAACTTTTCGGCCGATTATTTCCACCGTTGCGCCAACGGTTACCAGACTCCTGACTATCAAATGCGATTCCCGATGGAAACCATTGTGAATTTCAGCGTGCCGCACAACATCTTCGGTTATCAGGAAGCCCGCACAGGCGACGCTTATGCGGGAATCTCCTTTTGTTACGAAGCCTTATCGGTGAAGTTGCTCCGTCCGCTCGACAAGGACTCGCTTTACAAGGTAGAATTTTTCGTTAACCTTTCCGATTCAAGCAATGTGGGTACCCGTTATTTCGGGATTTATCTTTCCGAAACTTCCATCCGGACTGAAACCGACTTCCGGATGCAGATCGCCGGCTTCATCCTCGACGAACCTCCGCAAATCATGAATCCCCGCGAACGCTATCTCACCGATACCGCCAACTGGGTGCCTGTTTCAGGTATCTATAAGGCAAAAGGCGGCGAACAGTACATCGCTGTCGGCGGCTTTTACCCTTACCACGACACTCTGGTGCAGGTGTTGCATCCGCACCGCGCACTGAAACATTTTTACCGCAGTAACGAAAAGCAGTTGGGATACTATTTTATTGACGACGTGTCGATAGTCCCTTACAGCGTCCACTGGGAACCCGAATTAGGAAAACCCTACATATTAGATATTTATTTCGATTTCGACAAAAGTGAATTGTTGCAAGAGTCTTATTTCGAACTGAATAAGCTGGTTGACTATTTGCAGAAACATCCCGACTGCAAAGTCACCATCACAGGACACACGGACAATTTCGGCAGCGAAAACTATAACCTGCCGCTATCGTCCGACAGGGCAAAAGCCGTGGCGGATTATCTGGTCGCAAACGGAACCGACAATAACCGCGTGCGTTTCAAAGGGTTGGGCAGCACGCGCTCCATTGCCGACAACGAAACCAAAGAAGGCCGCGACAAAAACCGGCGAGTGGAGTTTATACTCGAATCAAATGATGATTTGCCGTAAACGCACATGACAAACCCAACGGACATTCTTGATTTTATTTTCACACGCTTGAAAAACAAAAAGCCTTTTATGTAATTTTGCAGTCAAAAAAAACAATGAACCGTATACTGTCATTATTTGAACGCAAGCCTTCCGGTGTTTTGTCGGTGTATATGACCGCCGGATTCCCGCAGCCGGACGATACCCTTGAGGTGATCTGCGCCCTGGAAGAGCAGGGCGCAGACATGATCGAAATAGGCATACCCTTTTCCGACCCGATGGCCGACGGCCCCGTCATTCAACACAGCAGTTCCGTTGCGCTGAACAACGGCATGACGCTGAAAAAACTGTTTGCCCAACTGGAGGACGTCCGCAGCAAAGCCGCCCTGCCGTTAGTGATGATGGGCTACCTGAACCCCGTCATGCAATACGGGGTGGAAAATTTTTGCCGTCATTGCGCCGCCGTTGGCGTGGACGGCGTCATTATTCCCGACCTCCCGTTCGATGAATACCTCCGAGAGTACAAACCACTGGCCGACAAGTACGGCCTGTGTTTCATCATGCTCATCACCCCCGAAACATCGGCAGACAGGATCCGACTGATTGACGAACATACGGACGGCTTCATCTACATGGTTTCTACGGCTTCCACCACAGGCGCCAAAGATGCTTTTGACGACAAAACCATCGCCTATTTCCGGCGAATCAATACGATGGGGCTGAAACATCCCCGTCTGATAGGGTTTGGCATATCCAACCGCGCCACCTGCGAGGCGGCAATGGCATACGCCGGCGGAGCCATCGTCGGCAGCAGTTTCATACAGGCGCTGATGCAAAACGGGGACATCCGCCGCGCCGTCACGGAAACGTTCAGCCGGCTGGGATATCCGCGCAACGCCGTCTAAAAATAAAAAGGCATTGAAATCAGTGTCGATTCCTGACGGGGGAACTTTGCGCCCTTTGCGGTTAAAAAACCACGAAGTCTCACAGCGTTAGGTAATTTGTTTTATATCAGCGCTTTGGTTTTTATGGAAAACTATTAAATGGCGGATTCAAGGCATCACTTTTTTCCTGCGAAGATAATTTTTCTCCATAGCGTCTCAAAAAAAGATTTAGCCTGTTTTTTTTCGGAATCATTTTTTTGCGTATCTTTCGACCTTTTAAGACAGCAGTTTTGGAAAGAGGTTTAGTAATCAAATCGACAGGCAGCCGGTACACCGTCAGGAAAGAGGATGGCAGTCATGTGAATTGCCGGCTGAGAGGGCGGTTACGCACCGGCGACATCAAAAGCACCAGTCCGGTAGCGGTAGGCGACCGTGTAATGATTGAAGTTTCCGTACAAAACGAGTGGAGTATTTGCGATATTCTGCCGCGGAGCAATTATCTTATCCGGAAAGCGACCAAGCTTTCCAAGCAGTCGCACATTATTGCCGCCAATGTGGATGTGGCGCTGCTGGTGATAACCCTTCGCATGCCCGAAACGCCGCCGGAATTTATCGACCGTTTTCTGGTTTCCGCCGAAGCCTACAGGATTCCGGTATGCCTGCTGTTTAACAAGTCGGATCTGTACACGCAGGACGAAAGGGCAACGCTGGACGATATGATGGCTGTCTATCGGAAAATAGGATACGGGAGCATCGTAACATCAGTGGTGAACGGCGCCGGTATAGACGAATTTCGAGAATTTCTTTCGGGAAAAATTTCGGTAATAACAGGCTTGTCGGGTACCGGGAAATCTTCGCTGATTAACGCCATAACGCCGGATTTTCCGGTGAGAACAGGCGAAATGTCGGAATATCACCGTAGCGGAAAACATACAACCACTTTTGCGGAAATGCTGGCAACAGGCAACGGCGGCTACATTATTGATACGCCCGGCATCCGGGCATTCGGACTGATACATATCGATAAACAGGAACTGTACCATTTTTTCCCGGAAATATTTAAAACGGCTGCCGGGTGCTTATTTCACAATTGCAGGCACATGAACGAACCGGACTGTGCGGTGATTGAAGCGGTACATGCGGGAGCCATAAGCGCAAGCCGCTATCGCAGTTATCTGAATATGATGGAAGATTCGCAAAATAAATATCGTTAATCCGTCAATCATGTAATAAATATATGTATATATGTTGAAAAGACAAATTCTTATTCCGTCGGTTATCTGTATAGCCTGTATTGTTCTGGTCGCCTTGTGTTGCCGCAAAATGCGGAACGACCGGATTGAGAGCATCAAAGAACTGACGGTATCCGGCGTATCGGGTATTTTGCAACGGATAGGCACTGTTACGCAAAGAACGCAGGGATTGAGCATTGCCGTGAAACCGCTTCTCGCTACAGGCCAGATAACGGAGTCTCCGGATGACTGTCCGGAAAGCATTGAATATATCGAAAAAATTTTTCACTGGTACCCTGTCATACGCAGTATCGCCATTTTCGACCGGCAGGGATATGTCCTTAACGTATCCATCGACGAATCGGGGCATTTTATCAGAGACCGTTTCAAGTCGAGAGGTTCCGTGAATGTTCTCCGTCCTTCGGAAGACCTGCTCATGAACGACGAATCGTATTCCTACGTTTTTCCCGTATTTTCAGACGACGTGCTGATAGCGAACATCTCCATCACTTTCGATATGCTGCAATTCATGACCTCCATCAATTCCGGCTATGTCAGAGAAAATAAATTCTGGATATCGGTTTATCTTTCCTACGAAAAAATCTGCTTCACCTTTCCTCCGGAAAACACGCCTGTTTTGTCCGGGGCGCTTGCCATTGTCGAAGGCATAGAGCGCCAGGACAGCATCTTTGTAAAGGGAACCGTTACAGGAAAAGACTTTCATGCCGACGTCGTTTCCTATGGCATGAAAATACCCTTTTCCGATCATTTCGCAGGAGTGATTGCCAGCGGAAACATCAGCGACATCTTTCTTTTCACCCGGGGGGTCTTCATTACGGCTGCTATCCTGCTGATTCTGCTGACCATCGTTTGTATTCTGGCCTTGCAGTATTCCCACTACGAATTGAGAAAAGTCTTAAAAGAAAAAGAGATAAAAATCGAACTTTTGCAAGCCGTTTTTCAGGATAGTCCCGTAGGCCTGATGCTTTTCAAAGACGGCCAACTGATTACCGTTAATGAGTTTTCGCTTAATATCCTGTCCGATTTCATCAAAGTATCCGAAACGGGCTTCATTTCTTTCAGTCTTCCTTCCCGCTTTTTGGAGCAGATGACGAATGAGAACGGGGAAGAATGGAATCTGTTTTCTTTTGAAACTTTCGGCAATGAGGTACATCTGCTCAAAAGCCAGAGTGATACCGTTATCAATATGGAAACGTACACTATCCTCGTGTTTGCCAACGTCACCGTCATGGAAGAAAGCAGGAGAAGCGCCGTTCGCTCCGAAATAGCCAAATCGGAACTGCTGAGCCGCATCAGCAGAGATTTCAAACGCCCCTTCGACAGGATCAAAGACGCCATCGTACTGCTGATACAGCAATACCCGGACAATACCGTCCTGACGCACATCTCCGGGTCGGTCAATCTTATTGCCGAAAGCATTGTCAACATGAAGGATTTCGGCGACATCGAAGCCGGCAATGTTACACTCGACGAACTGCCGTTCGACCTGTGCGAAACCGTCAACGAAGTGGTGGACAGCTACCGAAAGGAAGTCATAAAGAAAAAGTTAAAGCTACACCTCAGTATCGAACCTGACGTTGTCGGGAAGGTAGTAGGCGACGCCGCACGATTCAAGCAAATCCTGAACCAGTTGCTCAACAACGCCGTGAAATATACCGATAAGGGCGAAATACGCATCTCTTTAGACACAGCCCAACCGGAAAACAACAAAGTGACGATCAAATGTTCGGTGGAAGACACCGGAAGAGGAATGAGCGAGAAACAGTTGAAAAGCCTTTTCTCGGTCGATACCCGCGAAAAAGAAGGCGAATCCATAGGACTTGGCACGATCATCGCCAAACAGTTAGTAAACATCATGGAAGGCAACATCCTGGTGTCAAGCCCTTCCACCATCTCAAACAACCTTTCCATGCCGGGCACCAAAGTGTTTTTTACCGTACAGTGCCGCGCGGATGTGGATTATCCCAAAAAACTGGATTATTCCGCGATCACCGATCACCGTCAACTTGGCGTGCTCATCGTCACCTCCGACCCGCACAGCGTACAGTATCAGGTAAACTGGCTGCAACGGAAATCCATCACCTCCGACCTGTTCGTGTATAACGCGGAAACCGGCGTACTGCTTGCCAACAGGCTCATTATCGACAGAAGCCGCTACCAGATAGTCATTATCGAAATCAACGACAATGAAACCTCTTTCAAGGTTCTTTCCGAACTTTACCAAAAAGGCATCACCCAGCGGCATATCTTTGTATTTATTGACGTATGGGGCAAGAAAGGCAGTTATCTCCGCGCAAAATCCTTTCAGGCGGATTACTACCTGAACAACAGGGACAACTTATACGAACTGGAAAACATCCTGTCCAAAAATTTCCCCCATCTGATACGTAAGGAAGACCTTCAAAAGGTGGAATTGAAAAAATCCCTGAAGATTCTTGTCTGCGAAAACAATTTACTGAGCCAAACCGTTGCCAACCTCGTGTTCAACAAGCTGGGATACCAAGCCGAGTTTGTGAAGAATTTCACTGATATGAAGAAAAACCTCGAAGCCCAATCCTGTGACATAATGTTCGTTGATATGAAATTTCCGCCGACCAACGCGATAGACGTCGCCGTTACCCTGCGGAAAGAAGGCTGCAAATTCCCCATTATCGCCGTTACCTCTACCGTCACCAAAGAAAACATCAGGACTATCAACGACGCCGGCATGAACGATTATATCCATAAGCCGCTCGACCCCGATGCTGTGAAAAACATCCTGTACAAATGGCTGGCATGATTGACACGCATACGCATCTCTACGACGAAGCCTTCAATGCCGATCGTGATGCGGCAATTGCCCGTGCAATGGAAAAAGGCGTCAAGCGACTGCTGCTGCCCAACATCGACGCCTCCACCGTAGAACCGATGATGAACCTGTGCCATCGCTACAAAGGCGTCTGTTTTCCCATGATAGGCCTGCATCCCACCTCTGTCGGCCACGATTTCGAACAGCAACTGACGCGGCTGGAACCCTGCCTGAAAGACGGATCGGCAGTCGCCATCGGAGAAACCGGCATCGACCTCTATTGGGACAAACAATATCTCAAAGAGCAAATAGCCTCCTTCCGCATCCAGATCGGATGGGCAAAAAAATACAACCTGCCCCTGGTCATCCATTGCCGAAACTCCTACCATGAAATTATCGCCGAACTGAAACAGGCGCACGACGAAAAACTGCGAGGCGTCTTTCACTGTTTTCCCGGAAACGAACGGCAAGCCGACGAAGTAACCGCAATGGGCTTCATGCTGGGCATCGGCGGAGTGGTAACCTATAAAAACGCAGAAATGGCAAAGGTTGTACGGCATACCGACATCAGCCGCCTGCTGACCGAAACCGATGCGCCCTACCTGCCACCCGTACCGCACAGGGGAAAACGCAACGAAAGCGCCTACCTGACCGTTATCGTCCAAACGATAGCCGCTTTAAAATCTGTGACGGAGGAAGAAGTCGCGTTCCAAACGGAAAAAAATGCCCAAAAATGTTTTTTCCCGAACAGTAAAAACCTCTGTTAGCCTTTTTTACGACATTTTTTTCGTTCTTTTTGGTATTTAAAATCAGTTAGTTACAAAAAAAATTAAATATTTTTTCAAAAAAAAATACTATTCAATAATTATTTTATAATTTAGCACTCTGAAAAAATCAAAATTACCCTCCGTAAAAAGGGTAAAATTTGGTCGGATCGGAACGGAGAGGTGGCCGAGTGGTCTAAGGCGCACGCCTGGAAAGTGTGTGTACTCCAAAAGGGTACCAAGGGTTCGAATCCCTTTCTCTCCGCTGAGTTCAATTAAGTTTAAACCAATTCTTTAATATTCAAGTTCAAATAAATAAAATAAATTAAAATCGAATCTCTATCATGAAAAAATTAGTTTCAATTATCGTTGTTTTGGGGATGTTGTTTGTTAACACATCCGTTATATTGGCACAGGAAGCTGCACCCGCAGCCACACCCGAATCCACTGCGCCCGCAACGCCCGCAGCCGAATCCGTTGCACCTGCCGAACCTGCACCTGCTGCTGCTGCGGACCAAACCATCCACCAAGTATTGAAGGAAAAGTTCATAGAAGGTGGCGTGGGCTATATGACGCCTATTTTGTTGGTGTTCATCATAGCTATGGCCATAGTGATCGAAAGGATCATCTATTTGAATTTGGCGACTACCAATACGGAACAGTTGCTGAAAAATGTAGAAGAAGCCTTGAAGTCGGGAGGTATTGATGCAGCCAAGGAACTTTGCCGCAATACCAAAGGCCCCGTCGCCAGCATTTTCTATCAGGGGCTTGACCGCTACGGCGAAGGCGTCGAAATAGTGGAAAAAGCCATTGTTTCCTATGGAGGCGTACAAATGGGCAAGTTGGAAAACGGCATGATCTGGCTCAACCTGTTTATCGCTCTGGCTCCCTCATTAGGATTCTTCGGAACAGTTATCGGCATGGTAAAAGCCTTCGACGACATCGCCATAGCAGGCGATATATCTCCGACCATTGTGGCCAGCGGTATGAAAATCGCCTTGTTAACCACCGTATTCGGATTAGTGGTGGCCATGATTCTTCAAGTGTTTTACAACTACCTGCTCAATAAAATCAGCGGTCTGGTCAATAACATGGAAGACTCATCCATTTCCATGATGGACATTTTGGTAAACTATACCTCCAATAATGGTGAAACCCTTAAACAATAAGCTGTTATGGAGAGTTTTATATTGTCATTTTTCATTCCGGTAGCTTATATTGCCTTGTTTTTGGGCGCATTGGGGGTGATAGCCTTTGCGTTTATCCAGATAGTGCTGAATTTCAAAAAAGCGAAAGCAGGACTGTTGGGATTCGCGGCACTGGCAGCAGTTTTTCTGCTGTGCTTCCTTATCGCGCCGGGGCAAGCCACCGAGGACTTCACCTCCTACCAGATGAAGATTATCGATACGGGAATCTATGCAGTTTATGTAACTCTGGCAGGTGCGATCATCACGATTTTATATTCGATAGTAGTGCGTTACTTTAAATAACATTTTATGGCTAACATAAAAAAAACACCGGGAATCAATGCGTCGTCCATGGCGGATATTTCCTTCATCCTGCTCATCTTTTTCCTGATGGTCACCACCATGGGAACAGATTACGGGTTGATGCGACAATTGCCGCCCATGTCGCAAGACCCCGTAAGCGACGAAAAAATCATCGAACGAAATGTTTTCGTGGTGAATGTGAATATGTCCAATCTGATTCAGGCGGAAGGCAATGAAATCGGAATCGGTGAACTTCGCTTGAAAGTCAAGGAATTTTTCAACGTCGCTTCCGAAGGCGACAATTTTCCGGTAAAAATGGACACCGTTGTAGAGGGTATACCGATGAGACTTAATAAGACGGCCGTGGTTTCCCTGCAAAACGACCGCGGAACCTCCTACAAAACCTATATTCAGGTGCAAAACGAACTGGCAGGCGCCGTTATTGAACTGCGCGACGAGTTCTGCCGTCAATATTACGGCGGAAAAGATTTCGAAGACTGCGACCAGAAAATACAGGATTTTGTAGGGAAAAAAGTTTACCCGATGGCCATTTCCGAAGCAGAACCGGTAGACAAAAGTAAACTAAAGAAAAAATAGGAGGTTAGAATTATGGCAAAATTTAAAAAAGAAGTCGCAAAAGAAGCGCCGGAGATAGCTACCACTTCTTTGCCCGATATTATTTTCATGTTGATTTTCTTCTTCATGGTCACTACCAGCATGAGGCAGGCTACCGTAATGGTGGAACAAAAAATGCCGAAAGCCTCGGAAGTGAAAAAATTGGAAAATAAAGCGCTGGTCAGCTACATCTATATCGGATCACCGCAAAAAGTCTATCAGGACAAATGGGGTACCGCTACGCGAATCCAGTTGAACGACAGTTTCGCCGAAATAGAAGGCATTGAAGCATTTATCGCCAGCGAAAGAGAAACCAAAAACGAAGTAGACCAGTCGAAAATGACGACCGCCCTGAAAGTGGACGAAAACGTGAAAATGGGACAGGTCACCGACGTCAAACAAGCTCTTCGCCGCGTAAGCGCTTTGAAAATAATCTATATCACCCTAAAAAGCGACCAAGTATTCTAAATTACCTAAAACATGCAATTAAGAAAAAACCTTTGAAACAAAATCTCAAAGGTTTTTCTTTTTTCAGATTGGCCGAAAGGTAAAAAAGATTAATTTTGCCGAAAATATGGATTGAAAATCAAATGACTTCAGAAGACACTTTCAAAAAAATCATCGCCCATTGCAAGGAATATGGGTTTATTTTTCCGTCGAGCGAGATATACGACGGCTTGGGCGCCGTGTACGACTATGGACAGGCAGGCGTGGAACTGAAAAACAACATCAAAAAATACTGGTGGGACGCCATGATACTTCTGCACGACAACATCGTCGGCATCGACTCCGCCATCTTCATGCATCCCACCGTATGGAAAGCCTCCGGACATGTGGACGCCTTCAACGACCCGCTCATCGACAACAAAGATTCAAAAAAACGTTACCGCGCCGATGTGCTGCTCGAAGAACATATCCGGAAAATCGAGGATAAACTGTCGAAAGAAGTGGGAAAAGCCGCCAAACGTTTCGGCGACGCCTTTGACGAAAAAAAATTCCTCGACACCAATCAGCGGGCACTGGAATACCGGCAACAAGCCGGCCACATACGCGACCGCATGAACGACGCGCTACAACGCGACGACTTCGACGCCCTGCGGCAACTCATCATCGACTGCGAAATAGCATGTCCCGTTTCCGGCACCCGCAACTGGACGGAAGTAAGGCAATTCAACCTGATGTTTGCCACCGAAATGGGCTCTACGGCCGACGGCGCACTGAAAGTCTATCTGCGTCCGGAAACCGCACAGGGCATTTTCGTCAACTACCTCAACGTGCAAAAAACAGGCCGCATGAAAATCCCCTTCGGCATAGCACAAATCGGAAAAGCCTTCCGCAACGAAATCGTGGCGCGACAATTTATCTTCCGCATGAGAGAATTTGAACAAATGGAAATGCAATTCTTTGTCCCGCCCGGAACCGAACTCCAGTGGTACGAAAAATGGAAGGAAAAACGCATGAATTGGCATAAAGCGCTGCAATTGGGCGACGAAAAATACCGCTTCCACCAACACGAGAAACTGGCACACTACGCCAACGCCGCATCCGACATCGAATTCGCCTTCCCCTTCGGATTTAAGGAACTGGAAGGCATCCACTCCCGCACCGACTTCGACCTGAGCCAACATCAAAAATATTCCGGCAAAAAAATTCGATACTTTGACCCCGAACACAATGAAAGCTACACCCCTTTCGTAATAGAAACATCTATCGGCTTAGACCGCATGTTCCTGAGCATCATTTCCAACGCCTACACCGAAGAAACGCTGACAAAAGAAGACGGTAGCGCCGACGAACGTGTGGTCATGCGGATTCCGCCTGCCTTAGCGCCCGTCAAATTAGCCGTACTGCCGCTGGTGAAAAAAGACGGACTTCCGGAAAAAGCCGTCGAAATCAAAAACCGGCTTAAATTTGAATTTAATTGCCAATACGACGAAAAAGACTCCATCGGTAAACGCTACCGGCGACAGGACGCCATCGGCACGCCTTACTGCATCACCGTCGACCATCAAACGCTGGACAACGACACGGTAACCGTTCGCCACCGCGACACCATGAAGCAGGAACGTGTAAAAACAGGTCAACTGCCGGAAATAATCGCCGGAAAAGTAAGCCTGAAAAGCCTGCTGGAAAAATTGGGATAAGCATCCGTTCCATGATTCGCCTGTATAAATCGACAGACGCCTTGCCACTGCTCACCCTGTTTACACAAACGGTACACACGGTCAGCAGCGCGTATTATTCGCCGGAAGAAATAGAAGCATGGGCGCCCTCGCACCCGAAAAGCGAAGCCGAGTGGAACGCCTACTTCGCCGAACGCTATACGCTGGTGGACGAACAGGACGGCGTCGTTCTCGGTTTCGGCTGCCTTAGCGCTGCCGGCAATACCATCGACATGCTTTTTACACACCACGCTTTCCAAAGCAGGGGCGTCGGTTCGGCCGTCATCGGCGCACTGGAAGAAGAAGCCATGAGGCGGGGACAGCGCGAAGTGTTCCTTACCGTCAGCGCGACGGCATGGCGCTTCTACCTGCACCGGGGATATGACTACCACAAAAGCGAAAGAAAAATTTACGGAAACATCCTGTTCGACTGTCAGATATTGCGCAAAGCCTTGCCTGCTTTCCCTCCCATGCGCCGGAACGACAGAACGCTGGATACGGAAAACGCACAGGAACTGCTACGCAACGGAAAATACGGCTTTCTGACGACCTGCGCCATTAACGGTTACGGCTACGGCATCCCCATCAATTACGCGCTGTCAGGGGAAAGCATATACTTCCACTGCGCCCGCAACGGATTCAAGTTAGAAAACATTCGCCGTAACAATCGTGTCGGTTTTTGTGTGGTCGGTCATGAGCAGGTACAAGCCACTCGATACACAACAACATACGAAAGCGTCCTGATTTTCGGGAAAATAAATGTCGTCATTTCTGACGATGAACGGACACAGGCCTTGGAACTGCTGCTAAGGAAGTATTGTCCGGAACAGTCCGCCGATTGGCGGGAACACATACGAAAATCGTTTGACATCACGCTGATTTTACGGCTGGACATAGAACACTGCACGGGAAAAAGACGGAAATAAGAATAGCGACATATAGAAAAGTGAGATCCGTTAAAAACGAAAAAAAAGATTCCCATTTTTTCAAATTTTTTCCTGCGGATTTGAAGGATTCAGCATTTTGATTTTTGGGGGATTTGCCGTATTTTTGCGTCGTTTTTATCAAAATTAATCAGTCGGATGAACAAAAGAATAGCAGTACTT
>JAIRLS010000196.1 GCA_031259205.1 Bacteroidales bacterium
TTTGGCGCGCCGCTCAACATGATTTCGGGCTTAACGCCGCCCATGTCGGCACAACAGTTCAATGTGAGCAAACCCGCCGCCTATGCTCCCGGAACGGTCGGAAACGCCACATATTCCAAACTGTGCGGCACGCCGAAATTCAGCGATAAACTGCACCTGCCGCATGGTTTACAAGGCTATTTCGATTACGAAGAAGGCTTGGCCTGCGCCAAACAGCAAAACAAACCGGTACTGTTGGATTTCACAGGGCACACCTGCTCAAATTGCAAAAAAATGACCGCCGGCGTTTGGAGCGACCCCGAAGTGCTGGAACTGCTGGAACAATACATCATTATTGCCCTCTATACCGACGACAAGACCGAGCTCCCGGAAAGCGAATGGATCACCTCAAAAGTAGATGGCAAAGTGAAAAAAACCATCGGTAAACGCAATGCCGATTTTCAAATCGACCGTTTCAACACCAACACCCTGCCTTACTATGTGGCGCTCAACAGCGACGGCAACTCATCAGCCGGCAAAGGCGTTGGCTATGTAAACAAAAAAGAATTTGCAACATTTCTAAAAAACGGTTTAAACAACTAAACAAATGACACCTCAACGACGTATTGACGAGATAGGTAAACTCGTCGGTAAGACGCCCATGGCGAAAATCACCTACACGTATAAAGGCAAGCAACACATACTGTTTGCCAAATTGGAGTATTTTAATTTCAGCGGTAGCATCAAAGACCGCATGGCATACCATATTCTGAAAAAGTCGTATGACGAAGATCTGCTCAAACCCGGCGACCGGATTGTGGAAGCCACGAGCGGCAATACCGGCATTGCCTTTGCCGCGCAGGGACGCGCCTTAGGTCATTCGGTGGTGATTTTTATGCCCGACTGGATGAGCAGGGAGCGCATTTCGCTTATCAGCAGCTATGGCGCAGAAGTCCGCTTGGTATCGAAAGAAGAAGGCGGGTTTTTAGGCAGTATTGCGCTGGCCGAAGAAATAGGCAAAACGCACGCCAATGTGTTTTTGCCGCGTCAATTCGACAATACATGGAACAGCGAAGCGCACTA
Organism: Bacteroidales bacterium; assembly: GCA_031259205.1. Taxonomy (GTDB): domain Bacteria; phylum Bacteroidota; class Bacteroidia; order Bacteroidales; family UBA4181; genus JAIRLS01. The sequence goes on from JAIRLS010000196.1 coordinate 1,063, forward strand.
TCTGACCACAGGCCCCGAAATTTGGGCGCAAGTGAACCGCACCGGCTTAACACCCGATGCATTTGTGGCTGGTGTGGGCACCGGCGGCACCATCATGGGCGTGGGCGCCTACCTGAAAGAATATTATTCGCAAATCAAAGCGCATCCGCTCGAGCCGTCAAATTCCCCCACGATGTCAACCGGACATTGTGTCGGGAAACACCGTATTCAAGGCATATCCGATGAGTTTATTCCGTCGATTGTGCAGCTCGACCAGTTGGATGAAATTGTAGAAGTGGATGATGGCGATTCCATCATTATGGCGCAAAAGTTAGCCACAACACTGGGGTTGGGCGTCGGCATTTCTTCGGGTGCAAACTTCTTAGGTGCCGTGAAATTGCAGAATGAAAACCCCGGTATCAACATCGTTACCGTGTTTTCGGACTGCAACAAAAAATACCTGTCCACCGACTACGGCAAACCGGAACCCATAAAAGACGGTTTTTTATCCACCAACGTCGAATTGATTTTTAAAGAAATCATTACTTTTTAAACGTATAACACATCCGAACAGGCTTACAGGCTATGCTGGAAATAGACAAAAATGTAAGCATCTTTTAGGGGTTTCCACCACAAAGATGCTTACTTTTTTTCTATCCATAACTCATCATTTTAAACCGGGCGAAGTATCATATCACTTTCCGGTATAAAAGAGATGCTTCCGGTTCTATTCCGCTTTGGGTTCTTCTTTAGGTTCTTCGGCTATCGCTTCGGATACGACAGGAACTTCAATTTTCACCTCTTCTACCGGTTCTGCATTTTCGATAACCTCTTCTTCAACAGATATGACTTCTTTTTCGGGAGTTTCTACTTTCTCTGCCAATGTTGAAGTTTCTTTTATAGCGCTTTCTCCGGTTGATTTTCTACGTGAACGGCGTGTCTTTGTAGCCGCTTTCTTCGTTTCTTTCAACATGTTTTCATTGAAATCAACTAACTCTATAAAACACATGGCTGCATTATCACCAAGACGATTTCCGGTTTTGATAATGCGGGTATAGCCTCCCGGACGGTCAGCGACTTTTTGCGACACGACGGTAAACAGTTCAGTTACCGCATATTTGTCCTGCAAGAGAGAGAATACCGTACGACGCGAATGTGTTGTATCTTCTTTTGATTTCGTCACCAACGGTTCTACGTACTTACGTAAAGCTTTCGCTTTCGCTGTGGTCGTAAAAATACGCTTGTGCTTGATCAATGATGACGCCATATTAGAGAGCATCGCCTGACGATGCGAACTTGTACGACCTAAATGATTTATTTTCTTATTGTGTCTCATCGTTACTCTTTATCTAATTTATATTTTGAAATATCCATGCCAAATGACAGATGCAAACCATCCAGTAACTCATCCAACTCAGTGAGTGATTTTTTACCAAAGTTACGGAACTTCAACAGATCATTCTTATTATAATGAACAAGTTCGCCTAAGGTTTCTACATCGGCTGCTTTCAAACAGTTCAATGCACGAACGGAAAGATCCATATCGGCGAGTTTTGTTTTAAGTAACTGACGCATGTGCAGCACCTCTTCGTCAAACTCTTCGTTGTTTTCTTTATCAACCGTTTCCATGGCAATTTTTTCGTCGGAGAACAACATAAAATGATGAATCAATATTTTAGCCGACTCTTTTAATGCCTCTTTCGGATGTACCGAGCCATCAGTAGTAATTTCAATAACCAATTTTTCGTAGTCGGTCTTCTGTTCGACACGAAAATTATCCACCGTATACTTCACATTTCGGATAGGGGTATAAATGGAATCAACAGGAATCACCTGTATATCCTGAGATGGTGCATGCTCATCCGCCGGCACATAACCACGTCCTCTATTGATAACCAATTCCATCTGGAATGAAGCGCCCGGATCCAGGTGACATATTTCCAGATCAGGATTAAGAACTTCAAAACCACCGGTCAACTGCTTACCAATATCTCCGGCTTTGAATACTTCTTTTTTCGCAACGAAAACGGTTACTTTCTCTTCATCAACATCATCCTCTTCATACTTAAAACGTACCTGTTTCAAATTAAGGATAATATTGGTGACATCTTCAATAACACCCGGTATTGTAGCAAACTCATGTTCAATCCCTTCGATTTTCACCGATGAAATGGCATATCCTTCCAACGATGACAAGAGGATACGACGCAAAGCATTACCTATCGTAATACCATAGCCGGGTTCCAACGGACGAAATTCAAATTTCCCGAAAAACGCGTCCGTTTCTAACATTAATACCTTATCGGGTTTTTGGAATGTTAATATTGCCATAATTTGTTATTTAGAATATAACTCTACAATCAAGTGTTCTTTGATATTTTCAGGAATATCCGCCCTTTCCGGGAGATGAAGGAGTTTTCCGCCCATAACAGCCTGATCCCATTCGATCCAGGGATATTTGCTATGATTGAAACCTGAAAGTGCATTCGCAATCACTTCAAGCGATTTCGAACGTTCACGTACACCGATGATCTGTCCCTGTTTGACGGTATAAGAAGGTATGTTCACCACATGTCCGTCAACCGTAATATGCCGATGAGAAACAAGCTGACGCGCCGCATCACGGGTAGGCGCCAATCCAAGACGGAATACAATGTTATCCAAACGGCTTTCTAATAATTGTAACAACACCTCGCCGGTAATACCTTTAGAGCGCGATGCTTTTTCAAACAAGTTTCTGAATTGTTTTTCCAATACACCATAGGTATATTTCGCTTTTTGCTTTTCACGTAATTGCGTACCATATTCGGACGTTTTTCTGCGACGGTTAATGCCATGCTGTCCCGGCGGATAATTTTTCTTTGACAACACTTTATCCGCGCCATATATAGCTTCGCCAAACTTACGGGCAATCTTTGTTTTTGGACCTGTATATCTTGCCATTTTTATTTGTTTTTTATTTATTTACCGATAGACCCCGAATCGTGCAGCCGCGATTGCGAGAGGATCAATGCAATCTATTTACACCTCAGGATTCATCATTATGATTATTATACTCTTCTTCTTTTCGGCGGACGGCACCCATTATGCGGAAGTGGTGTTACATCTACAATTTCGGTCACTTCAATGCCTGCACTATGGATGGTACGAATCGCCGACTCGCGTCCGTTACCCGGTCCTTTTATATATACTTTGACCTTGCGTAGACCAAGGTCGAAAGCTACTTTTGCACAATCCTGAGCCGCCATCTGAGCGGCATAAGGTGTGTTTTTCTTTGAACTGCGGAATCCCATTTTTCCCGCAGAAGACCAACTTATCACTTGTCCGTCCCCATTAGTGAGAGAGATAATGATATTATTAAATGACGAATGAATGTGAGCTTCGCCATACGCATCTACTTTAACTTTTCTTTTTTTCGCTGCGACTGTTTTCTTTGCCATAACTCAATTATTATTTAGTAGCTTTTTTCTTATTTGCAACTGTCCTTTTCTTTCCGCGACGTATACGTGCATTATTCTTCGTACTTTGACCTCTTACGGGAAGTCCGATACGGTGACGTACTCCGCGGTAACAACCGATATCCATCAGGCGCTTGATATTCAATTGCACTTCCGAACGAAGGTCTCCCTCCACTTTGTATTCGGACCCAATCACTTCACGAATTTTAGCAGCCTGGTCATCTGTCCACTCTTTTACTTTGATATCCCTGTCGATACCTGCTTTCTTTAAAATTGAATTTGACGCACTACGTCCTATACCATAAATATAGGTCAAGGCAATTTCTCCTCTCTTATCCTGCGGCAAATCTACTCCGACTATTCTTATCGCCATAGTATATTTAATTGATATTATTT
>JAIRLS010000198.1 GCA_031259205.1 Bacteroidales bacterium
AATAAAATATACCCCGACTTTATCGCAGCCACGGCATCCGCTGAAAATCCCGACGATTATAAAACAGTTTATGTTTTGGAAACCAAAGGTATTCATCTCAAAAACGAAGATACCAAATATAAGCAGGACGTTTTCGCCTTATGCAACGGATTAGGCGCTAAACGCGCATGGAAAGAAATTTTCGATGAATTTCCGAATCATAATTTTGAATTTCAGGTAATCTTTGAAGATGAGTGGAAAAATAAGATAAACAGATGGTAGTGCGCTATCGCGCCCCGGTAAGCAAACCCAATCCCATACATTCCGAACAAAGCCTTTTTGACCGTTACAGCCTTGATACGGATACAATTGTCGCTGTGGATACAGAGGGGCGCTTTTTTTAAAATCACTTTCCCAAAGGATAACTTTCATAATATCAAAAAAATAAAAAGCAAACTGAAATTTAGTCGGTCGGTAGTGGAAAATTGTAATAAGAAAAAATTATTTTTGCAGAATTGATTTATGATTTCTCTCGAAAAAGATATTTTGAAGGATGCTTTAGTACATATTGATTTTATGCAGAGGTTGGATGAGAGCGGATTTGACAGGTTGTATGTCGATCACTATCCGTCCATGCTTGCATACGCTCGTAATTTTGTTACTCCCGAAGATGCGGAAGAGGTCGTACAGGATGTGATGGTATGGTTGTGGGAAAATCGCAAGACGGTAAGAATCAACAGCAGTTTTAAAGGGTATCTTTTCAGGTCGGTACGCAACAGTTGCATGAACAGGCTCACACAAGGACTGGCGAAACAGCGACTGCATCAGTCTATCTTCGGAAAAATACAGCCTTTCTACGAAGACGCCGACCTTTACACGGTGGATCAGCTTAGTCAAAAGATAGAGGATGCCCTGAATCGCTTGCCGGAAAACTACCGTACCGTATTCGAGAAAAACCGGTTTGAGGACATGACTTATCCCCTGATTGCCGAAGAACTCGGCATTTCCGTTAAATCCGTCGAGTACCGGATGTCGCAGGCGCTGAAACAACTCCGCACAGAGCTGAAAGACTATCTGCCGCTTATAATAGCCTTTCTGGGACAATAACAGCGCCTCTATGAAAACTTACCGGCCGACAAGATAACCCCTGCTTTTCAAGTAAATTTCATTGTTGCGCCAGTCTTTGCGCACTTTAATGAAAGTTTCGAGGAACACTTTCTTGGCAAAAAAAATCTCCATTTCTTTCCGCGCTTCGGTGGCGGTTTTTTTCAGTGCAATCCCTTTTTTCCCAATGAGGATCGACTTTTGGGTTTCCCGCTCTACAAAAATAATAGTTCGGATGCGGATAATACCGGCTTCTTCCTTGAATGATTCCACTGCAACTTCCGAGCAATAGGGGATTTCTTTCCGGTAGTTTTCAAAAATTCTTCCCCGCAGGATTTCCGAAGCGAAAAAACGGTCGGATTTGTCGGAAATTTCCTCTTTCGGAAAGTAGGCAGGACCTTCCGGCAGCCCACCGATGATGGTATCGCTGACGGCGTGGATATTGAATTTTTCCTTTGCCGACACCGGTATGATTCGCGCGTTGGGAAGCAGTAATGCCCATGTTTCACACAATGCGTCCAGTTTTTTTTGCTCGGTAAGGTCTATTTTATTGATAAGCAGCAGTACAGGCACGTTCATTCCGGCGATTTTGTCGATATATTCGCGGTTTTTACCCGGTGTTTCTATTACGTCGGTAACATATACCATCACGTCGGCGTCGATGAGAGACGCCTGCACGAAATTCATCATTCCTTCCTGCATCCTGTACTTGGGCCGGATGATGCCGGGCGTGTCGGAAAAAACGATTTGAAAATCTTCGCCGTTGATGATACCCATGATGCGGTGTCGTGTAGTTTGCGCTTTGGCGGTAACTACCGACAGTTTCTCGCCCGTAAGCACGTTCATCAGCGTTGATTTCCCGACGTTGGGATTCCCGATGATATTGACGAAGCCGGAACGGTGCGCTGTCACCGGATACCGGTTTTATACACTGTGGTTTGCCGGTAGGTTTCGCCCGGATTCAGTGTGGTAGTGGGAAAATAGGGATGGTTGGGAGAATCCGGATAATGTTGGGCTTCGAAACAAGCGCCCATAAAGGCGGTGTAAGCTGTTCCGTCCGGGCTTTTTTTGCTTCCGTTGAGGTTGGCGGAAGTGTAAAACTGTATTCCCGGTTCGGTGGTACAGGTTTGCAACAGCCGTCCGCTTTCCGGGTCGTAAAGTTCTGCCGCCAATACGGGATCTCCCGCGCCGGAGTTCAGGCAAAAATTATGGTCAAATCCTTTGGGAAGCGCCGTCAGGACGTCGCCAATGACAGTCCATTTGCGCAAATCGAAAATACTGCCTGCCACGGGGAGGATTTCTCCCGTAGGGATATTTTCATCATCTACCGGCGTGTATTTGTCGGCATAAACAATGACCTGATGTCCAAGTACGTTCTGTTTGCAGCCTGTAAGATTAAAATAGCTGTGGTTGGTAAGGTTTACGACGGTGGTTTTGTCGGTGACCGCCGTGTAATTGATTTTCAACTCGTTTTCATTGGTCAGCACGTATTCCACTTCTATTTTCATGTTTCCGGGATAGCCTTCTTCCATATCTTCGGAAGTACAGTTCAATTTCAGCGTGGCTGAAACGTCGTCGGACGAACTGTCGGCGTTCCACACTTTCTGTCCGAATCTCCGGATACCTCCGTGGATGTGGTTTTTCCCGTCATTAGCTGCCAGACGGTATTCCACGCCGTTGAGTGTAAAGCAGGCGTTGCTTATCCGGTTGGCATACCGTCCGACGAGGCAGCCCAAACTCGGATGTCCGGCCAGATAGTCGTTCAGGCTGCCCAATCCCAGCACGATATTGGCCTGTTTGCCGTTTCGGTCGGGCGTGCGAAAGGCGGTAACGGTACCGCCGTAGTTGGTAATATCAACGGATACGCCGTTTGAATTGGCAAGCGTGTACAGCATTACCGCTTTTCCGTCCGCTTCCCCCCACGCCTGCTGTGTGACCGACGGTCGGGAGCGATTGCAGGAAAAAACGATCACGCATCCTGCTATAACATAATGTATATGTTTCATGAATGTTATATTGACCCCATTGCCCGGAATCCTCCCACCAGTTTTGCAGGGCGCGGGTTGATACACATCACGGGAATTTTGGTGGAATTGTCAATAATTCCCTCTTCTTCTATCCTTCCCAGCAAATAGTCGGATTTCGAAATGTCTTTGGGCGTGGTAATGACGATCAGGTCTGCCTTTAACTGTTTTGCATATTGCAGGGTTTCGATGGCAAAGGACTGTTTGCCTTCCGCTACTTCGACTTGATAGTATATTTTCTTGGAATTGAGGAATTTTTCGGTAAAAATAAGATTGCTACGAATCTTTTGTTCGATTTTTTTGTCTTTTTCTACTTTCTCTCTGAAAATATACACGTTGGCGTCGAACAGTGAAGCGACGAAATGCACCCATCCGATTTTCTCAAGGTTTTCTTTTTTGAAATCTATCGGAAAAACGATGCGTTTGATATCGTCTTTCTTTTCCTGTACCACGATGAACGGGACACTGGAAGTAACCACCACTTTCAGCGACCAGCTACCGGTCAATTTCTGCATTCCCTTGACGCCGTGAGTGCCCATCACAACAACAAAGGCGTCCAACTCTTTTACCGTATCGGCTATGGTCGAAAAAATCGACCCTTTCCGCACAATACCTTCTATTTTCATCCCGTATTCTTCTGAAAAATGTTCGGCTTCGAGCGTCACTTTCGCAGTAGCGTCAAGAATGTCGGCAGGCTTTTTTACAATATGCAGCAATACAAGGCGAGCATTCGTTTTTTTCGCCAAATTTGCCGCCAATTCAACGGCGCACGGTACAACATCGGAAAAATCCGTTGGTATCAAAATAAGTTTAGATAAATTTTCCATACATCATTTTTTTATTATTTTTATTATTATGATTGAATTGATACAATAAATGAAATATCTTTGATTTTTTTTTCTAATTGACTTTTTTACGATTCAAATGAAAAGGTTTAATAATATTTGCAAAGGTAAAAATTTTTTTGACAGTTGTATCCCCTTTGCCGTATTTTGTCGAAAAAATTACCGGCGAATTCGGCAAGCGGATTATTACCGTCTAATAAACAACACTTTAATGAACACTCAAAACTCATCGCTCCTTCGTTCTTTTTTTTATGTCGAACCAAATAACATACAAAAAAATGAAAATTATTTTAAAAAACAAATTTGAACCGGAAAATTTTTCATCCTGCCCCGATGATATTCATTTCCGACAGTGGGATTGTGTGACGGTCATATTTGCCGACATAGACGATTTCTATGAATATGCGCAGAAAATGCAGCCGGAACGACTTTTGTACGAGTTGCATGAGTTTTTTTCCTGTTTTGACGAGGCGGTCGATCAATTTCACCTCGAAAAAATCAAGACTATCGGCGACGCCTACATGTGTGTGGGGGGAATTTCTTCTTCCGGCAATAACCATCCTGTAAATTCGGTGGCAGCGGCACTGGCGGTCAGGCATTATCTCGAACAGCGCCGGCAAGGTTCGGACTGCTGGTCTGTACGGTTCGGAATACATACCGGTACCGTCTATTCGGGCGTACTGGGGCGGAAACAGCAGACCTTTGACGTCTGGGGGCCGGCAGTCAACCTTGCTTCCCGCCTCGAATCATCTTGTCCCAAAGGCGAAATTCAGATTTCCGACATCACTTATGAACAGATAAAAGACTATTTTGTCTGTGAATATCAAGGAATTATGCCGGAAAAATGGGGCAAGGGAAGTTTGTATCTCGTCAAAGGAGAAAAATAAAATACTTATAACCTGCACTTTACATGATTCTCATCACTATATTTGGAAAATAGTATTTTTAATTTTAAATTTGTATTTATTTTTTTTTATCAGTTGTTAAAAAAGAAACAATGGAACAAAAGAAACGTGTTGTTGTAAGTTACAAGAATTGTTCGGAAGAAGTGCTGAAAGCCATCAAAGAAGCGTATCCTATGGGATATGGCGATGCTGTGATCAAGGTGGACAAGCCGAACGGCGATTTTTTTCATGCCATTACCGTCGATTATGGAGATGTCAGATATCTGGTAAAAGTGGATGTAAAAATAGACAACCTTACGGAAGAGGAATTTGAGAAACAGTTCGGCTCAAACGAAGAAGATGTCAGTTCTCCCGAAAGCAAAGATGACGAAAATATTGACAATATAGCCTCCCATGATGATGAATAATGCCATGGAAAGATAATCTGAAACAGTTCTTTGTCTTTTCGAGTTCGGAAAGACGGGGGATCATTGCGCTATGCGGCCTTATTCTGCTTGTGTTGGCTGTAAAAGCAGTATTGCCGCGGCTCTTCGTTGGAGAAAGCAAGATGGTCGATTACGGGAAAGAAGCGGCTTTGTTCCGTCCTTCAACCGATAAAGAGCCTGCCGGCGGACATGAACAGGGCATATCCGAAATCGTCGAAACAAGAAACTATTTCTTTTTCGACCCGAATCACGCCACCGACGGGGAATGGAAACAATTGGGGCTGAACGAACGACAAATCCGCAATATCCGTAACTACCAGTCGAAAGGCGGGATGTTCCGGAAAAAAGAGGATGTAAAAAAACTTTACACCATCCCCATCACCTTATATGAATCGCTTGTTCCCTACATCCGTTTCAGGAACAGCGACCGGCCGGCGACGACCGCCGTTCGTCCGGAAACCATAGCCGATACGGAAAAACGTCCTTCCAAAACGCCTGCTCCGTCACGCATTGAATTGAATACCGCCGACAGCGCTTTAATGACAGGACTTCCGGGTATCGGCCCCGTGTTGGCGGCGCGTATCCTTAAATATCGCAGAATGATAGGAGGATTTGTCCGTATCGAACAACTAAACGAAGTTTATGGGCTGGATTCCTCCGTCGTAGCGCGTATTCGCTTTCGGGTGGACATCGACAGCGGTCTGGTAAAGAAGATACCCGTTAATAAGGCGTCCTTCAAGGAACTGGCGAATCATCCCTATTTAAACAGGCAGCAAACAACAGGGATTCTCTATTATCGAAAAATCCAAACCACCGTCAAAACACTGGACGAATTGGTCAAAAACAATATCCTGCTGCCGGAAGACGCCCAAAGATTAACTCCTTACCTCTCATTTGAATGAAAAAAAATATTTTTCCGATAATCATCGCCGCCTTGATGATAGCGGCCGTTTACTTCCGGTCGGTTTTTCTCAGGGACGAAACGCCGGTTGAAACGGCGGCGGCTTGCTGCGCCGATTCGCTTCCCTCCCCGACCCTTCTCCCGCCGCAGCCCAAACCACTGCCGCACGGATTAGTCCGTATCCGGGACATAGACGCCTCCATCTTTATCGACCTGAAATATGCCACTACGGATAATTTTACCGGAAAAATCCTCTATTACGACACGGTAGCCTATCTTCAACGGGAAACAGCAGAAAAACTGCACGCTGCCGGCCAGCGGCTGAAATCTCTCCGTCCCGACCTGCGTTTGCTGGTGTATGACGCCACAAGACCGCTGAATGTTCAGAAAAAGATGTGGGAAGCAGTGCAAAATACGCCTTATCGGAGATATGTAGCCGATCCCAAACGTACAAGCCTGCACAACTACGGCGCGGCGGTAGATTTAACTCTGGCCGACCGCAACGGAAAACCGCTGGACATGGGAACCGCCTTCGACCATTTCGGAGAAGCCGCAAACGTCGTCAGGGAAGACGATTTGCTGAAACGCGGCATATTAACGCCGCAACAGGTAAAAAACAGGAGACTGCTGCGCGAAGTGATGCAAGCATCCGGCTTTCAAAGCATTAGCGGCGAATGGTGGCATTTTAACGCCTGCACGCTTGCCGAAGCCCAAGAACGATACCCCCTCTTATCCCATAGCGATACGCTGCTCAACCTGTTTTTTCTACCCTCCCGTCCGACCGCGGCAACGCCCGACTCTCTACCGGACAAACCTTAAGCTGCGAAAGGGCATTATTAATCCTAAACCGCCGAAAGTATAAGCGGTACTTCGAGGGGTTTGTTCATCCCTGCAATCCAGTTGGAAACGGTAATATTTTTGACGCTGTTCGAACGAAAGACCTGACAACGCTTGTCTTTGGGCAGATCGACGGCAGAACCTCCCATCGAGACGACCACCGGTAAAGAACTTGTGTTGGTCAATTCAAGCGTTCCGGGCGTAATGGTTTTGATATTGACGGACGCCTTGAACAGCGCCGTAAGCCACTTTTGGTTGCCCCACAGAATGTTGGCTGCCCATGCAATGGTGCGTTTGGCAAAAAAGGCTTCGCGGACGCTCTCGACCGAACGTTCTTTGGCAAGTACCAGCGTGATGGGACGCAACGGATTCTGAATGCCATACTGGTCATATTCGGAGGGATGGATGTCGCTATTGGCGAAAATAGCCAAATCGCGTTCGTTGCACCAGTCGCTCACCACCGGATAATACTGTCTGCCGTTGAAAACCTCAATACCGTGCATCCATCCTTTTTTATAGATTTCATCGTGGGTGTCGGTAAAACGGAGCGGCGCTCCCTTTTCAATACCGCCGCTTTTCGGCGCTTCCCAACCCGGATGATTCCAGAGCAAAAATGCGCCGTGATCGACGGACGTTTGGAGCATTTCCCGCCAATCGTCCACTGCTGCGGCAATCGGATTGTTATCGTCGGCGAACAGCGCGTTGAAGTGCCCCGGCGGCATCGTGGATTTGGTAATCTCCGTGCCGCGCACCAGCAGGAGGTTGCGCTTTTCGGCTTCGGGCCGGGCAATATTGTACCACAGGTTGAAATCTTTCGCCTGTTCGTCTGTCAGCTTCCACCGACCGCCTTTGCTGAAAAAAGGCCGGTATTCGATATGATCGGTGATAGAGATCACGTCCAGACCGTTGGAAACAGCCTCTACCACGCGATCCGTCGGCATCACGGAACCATCGGAAAACAAGGTGTGCATGTGAAAATCGCCCTTGAGCACCTTCCAGCCTTCCACATCGGGAATCACGATTTGACGGGGCGTAACGGGCGAAGGCCTGATATGACCCATACTCACTGTGTAGGTATCGACCGGTGGCGGAACTGTTGCCGACGGTTGAGGCGGCTTGGCAATAAACTCTTCGCCTAAAACAGCGGCAGGCGCTATGGCTGCAACTCCCAGCAAAGCAGAATTTTTTAAAAAATCGCGACGGTTTGATAACATAAAATTTGAATTATAGATGATAAGTTTTTTACAAATTTACATGGAATCTCTCAGAATCACGCACACAAACGGATCCTCGCAGTTCGTAAAACGGATCTTAGCTCTTGGCTTTTTTGTAATGGTTTTTGTAACGGTTCATGAACTTGTCCACGCGACCGGCGCTATCCACCAACTTGAGTTTTCCGGTATAGAAAGGATGCGAGGTATTGGAGATTTCCAACTTGATCAACGGATAGGACACACCGTCGATTTCAATGCTTTCACGTGAATTGGCCGCCGAGCGAGTGATAAACGTGTGATCATTCGACATGTCTTTGAACACTACCAACCGGTAATTCTTGGGATGAATATCCTTTTTCATGGCTTATTAATAAGTATCAATTCAATTTCAATTTAACGGCGCAAAGATAGGTTAAATTTTGGTAATCACAAAATATTCCGAAAAATTTTCGCATTCGCATTGTGCAAAATATTTATTGCTCAATCAAAAAACGCAAAACGTTTGCATTGCCTGTCGCCCATTTTCCTGTTTTTTTTTATTTTTTTTTGAAAATTATGATAAGATGTAATTTAAAAATCGTAATTTTGCCTTCCATAAAAAGAAAATGTCGAGGCATATTTTTTGCAATCGGCTATAAGTAAATAATTTAAGTGCAAACAATTTAAAGAAGATTAGAAAATATGGCAATAAATTTAACGAAAGGACAGCGGATTGAGATTGGGCTGTCGAAAGTAGGAATCGGTTTGGGGTGGGACCCGAACGAAGGAAGCGGATTTGATTTCGACTTGGACGCTTCGGCGTTCATGTTGGGAGCAAACAACGAAATTCCGGCGCAAGATTTTTTTGTGTTTTATGGTTGTCAAAAATCCCCCGACAGCGCGGTAGAATCCTCCGGCGATGATACCACAGGCGGCAGCAGCGACGGCGATGACGAAACGATCACAGTTGATTTGAGCAAAATAGATGCGCGTATTCAACAAATCATTTTTACCGTCACTATCCATGACTATGAAACACGCAAACAAAACTTCGGGCAGGTAAGAAATTCATTCATACGTATATACAATTTCCAAAACAACGAGGAAATCGCCAAATACGAATTGGATGAAGATTTTTCCATCGAAACGGCGGTCGAATTTGGGCGGCTGTACAAAAAAGGAAGCGAATGGAAATTCGAAGCCATGGGCGTCGGCTACAAAGGCGGGTTGGAATATTTCTGTAACAAATATGCAAAAAAATTCATGTAATTATGGCAATCAATTTAAACAAAATCACCCTTGAGAAACAGGGCGACAGTCATAAAATCGACTTGACTAAAAAAGGAGATAATTTTTCCAAGGAAATCATTATCAATCTGAACTGGTCGCAACAAAAACAAAGCGGCTGGTCGAAGTTTTGGAGCGGCGACAAGTCCATAGACCTTGACTTGGGATGCTTTTATGAACTGACCGACGGGAAAAAATCGGTCATTGACGGGTTACAGTTTGCCCACGGACAGGGCGGCCCCAAAGACAGGGAAACAAGACAGGGCCGATATACCGGAAAACCCTGGATCTGGCATACGGGCGACGACCGTTCGGGCGCCGGAGACGGGGAAAATATTCTGGTCAATCCGCAGGGATTATCCGAATTGAAACGTATCGTGGTTTACTGCTTTATCTACGAAGGCGCAGCCAAATGGGCGGAAACCAATGCCGTGGTGACCATCAAAGTACCCGACAATCCGGATGTGATTGTTGAACTGGGCAAACAGTACAGCGCCCAGAATTTCTGCGCTATTGCCGACATCTTGTTTGGCGCGGACAGTTCAATGACCGTCAAAAAATGCGTAACCTTCCACAACGGGCACGGCGACTGCGATAAAGTCTACAATTGGGGCATGAAGTGGCAGGCAGGATCCAAGTAACTTTTAATCATTTTTGAACAATAATAATATGGCAATTAATTTGGAAAAAGGCCAGCGGGTTGACGTCAAACTGCCGAAGTTTGTCATCGGTTTAGGCTGGGATGCAAACGCATCAAATACAGGACAGGATTTTGATCTGGACGCTTCGGTGTTTATACTCGGCGAAAATAAGAAAATTCTGACCGACGAATATTTTGTTTTCTACAACAATCTGAAATCCCCCGACGGCGCGGTAGAACATACCGGCGACAACCTCACCGGCGAAGGCGAAGGCGACGACGAAAGCATCAAGGTCGATTTGTCCAAAATCAACTCCGGCGTTGCGGAAATATGCATTGTAGTGACCATCCACAAGGCAAAAGAACGAAATCAGAATTTCGGACAGGTGCATAATTCGTTCATCCGCATTTACAATCCCGACAACAACGAAGAACTGTTGAAATACGAGTTGGAAGAGGATTTTTCCATCGAAACAGCCGTAGAATTCGGCCGGATTTACAAACGCAACAGCGAATGGAAGTTTGAAGCCGTTGGCGTCGGACAAAAAGGCGGATTGGAAGATTACTTAAATAAATATAATTAATTCATTAAAAACCAAAAAATATGGCAATAAAATTAGAAAAAGGCCAGAGAATTAATCTGGAAAAAAGCAATGGAAACAAATTGCAGAGTATTTGCGTCGGCGTCAATTGGGGCGCAATTGAAAAGAAAAACTGGTTGGGCGTCAAAAAAATGGAAGCCGTCGATTTGGATGCAAGTTGCGCTACTTTCGACGTCGACAACAAGGCGCTGGAAGTCATTTATTTCGGAAATTTAAAATCCAAAAACGGTTCTATTCAGCACAGCGGCGACGATTTAACCGGCGATATGGGCGGTGACGACGGACTGGACAATGAAGTGATCACGGTAGATTTGACAAAACTGCCATCCGAAGTGGAAAAAATCGCTTTTGTGTTGAACAGTTTTCGCGGACATGATTTCAAGACCATTCCCTTTGCCTCTATCCGTATATACGAAGGAACGCCAAGCCGCGTTAATGAAGTTTTTGCCACGTACGACATCGCTAATGATACCACGTTTGCCGGCAGCGTTTCAATGGTAATGGGCGTATTCTACAAACGCAACGGAGAGTGGAAATTCAATGCTATCGGCGAAGCCACTCGCGACAAAGATTTGAAGGGGACATTAATAACCGTAGTTTCAAAATATCTATAAATACAGGAATATGAGAAGATTACCCGTATATTTAGTATTAGACACCTCCGGATCCATGACCGGAGAACCGATTGAAGCAGTGAAAAACGGCGTTCAAATACTGATTTCCTCCCTGCGGCAAGATCCGTATGCGTTGGAAACGGCCTACCTGAGCGTGATAACATTCGACAGTTCGGCGAAACAAATCGTGCCGCTGACCGAATTGTCCATGTTTCAGATGCCCGATATTCATGCTTCCGGAGCAACCGCACTGGGAGACGCCTTAACGTTGCTTGCCAACAAGATCGACAGCGAAGTAACCAAAACAACCGCCGAAGTGAAAGGGGACTGGAAACCGCTGATATTCCTGATGACCGACGGAGGGCCTACCGACAACTGGAAAAACGGACTGTCCGAATTTCAAAAGCGAAAAGCCGGCGTTGTTGTTGCTTGTGCCGCCGGACAGGGCGCCGATACCAACGTCCTGAAACAAATCACGGAGATTGTCGTACAGTTGGACACGGCAGACAGCGCTACCATCAAAGCTTTTTTCAAATGGGTATCGGCGTCGGTAAGCACCGGAAGCCAGAAAGTAGAAGCCAGCGGAATCGAAGTCGGCGGATTAAACGAACTGCCGCCGCCGCCGCCCGAAGTGAATATCGTGGTGTAAAGCAGGATGAGAAGATTACCCGTATATTTACTTTTGGACACGTCCGGCTCTATGCGGGGCGAACCGATAGAATCGGTCAAAGTAGGCTTGGAAACCATGGTTGCCACCCTGCGGCAAGACCCCTTTGCGCTGGAATCGGTATGGATCAGCATCATCACGTTCGACAGGGAAGTGAAGCAAATCATGCCGCTAACCGAATTGGAAAACATGCAGTTGCCCGAAATACAAACCCCGGAATCGGGGCCTACCCATCTGGGAGCGGCGCTTGAATTACTTTGCCGGAAGGTGGATGCGGAAGTGAGGATGAGCACGCCGGAACAAAAAGGCGACTGGATGCCCCTGCTGTTCATCATGACGGACGGCAAGCCTTCCGACCTGCAAAAATATAACGAGATGCTTCCCGAAATCAAAAAGCGACATTTCGGCGGCATCATAGCCTGCGCCGCAGGAGCCAAATCGGACGTCAAACCGCTCGGACTTCTTACGGATCAAGTGTATTCGTTGGATACTACGGACAGCGCCACGTTCCGGCAATTCTTCAAATGGGTGTCGGCGTCGGTAAGCACAGGCAACCGGAGCATCGGCGCAACCGACGAATTGCTGTTGCCGCCGCCACCGCCCGAAGTGCATACCGTCATTTAAAATACAGACGAAGCTTATTAACGCCATGAACTGTAAAGTAATCGGATATGATTTCAAAAGTCTGGAAGTTCAACTGCAACCGTCCGAACGTTTTTTTTGCGAAAGAGGCGCTCTGATCTACCATGAAGGCGGAATAGAAAAGAATGTGAAAGTCATTGACAAAGGAATAACCGGAATTTTGAAACGAACGCTTTCCGGTGAAAGCATGTTTCTGGTCGAATTGCTTAATACCTCGCCTGCCGTTCGAAAGTTGATGGTAGCCGGCAAGATGGGGCTTCTGCCCGTCGAACTGAAATTGTTTCCCAATGGCATTATTTGTCGTAAAGGCTTCTATATCGCATCGTCCAAAGAGGTGGATATTGATTTTTCGCTGAACATGTCTTCCTTTATCAGCGGAACAGGCTTGATCATGCAAAAAATAACCGGAGAAGGAACAGTTTTTCTCGATTCTGTCGGTAGCGCGATATGTTTGGACGTGCCTCACGGCGATTCGGTCTTTGTGGACGAAAAAAGTTTTCTCTGCATGGACGGAAACGCACAAAACCGGATGTCGTCGAGTTTTTCCGGAAGAGGTCTGCTTGGCGGCGAAGGTTTGAGCATGTTTCAGATCGGAGGCCCTGCCAAAATCTATGTAAATTCAGTCAATGTTAAATAATTTATCAATATTATGCGACGATTACCCGTTTATTTCTTAATAGACGTTTCCGAATCCATGGTGGGCGATCCCATCGATCAGGTACAGGACGGTATGGCAACCATCATCAGGGAATTGCGCACCGACCCGTATGCTCTGGAAACGGTATGGATTTCCGTGATCGCCTTTGCCAGTCAAGCGAAAACCCTTGCGCCCCTGCAGGAAATCATCAGTTTCTACCCGCCCAAATTCCCTATCGGCAGCGGCACATCGCTGAGCAAAGGATTGGGACACCTGATGTATGAACTGAGAAAAAATTTCGTAAAAACAACCAGCGAACAAAAAGGCGACTGGAAACCCATCGTGTTCCTGTTTACCGACGGCGTCCCCACCGACAGCAACAGCGATGTGAAAGCAGTCATTGCCGAATGGGGAAAAAACTGGAAACACACCGCCAACTTGATAGCGGTGTCCTTCGGCGACAGCACCGACAACAACATGCTTGGCGAACTGACCGAAAACGTCCTGCATTTCAACAACGCAGACAACAACGCATACAAGCGTTTTTTCAAATGGGTGACGGATTCCATCAAGACCAGCAGCATAAGCGTCGAAAACAATTCAACAGGTTTTGAATTAGCTAAACCGGACGGCGAAAACCTCTCCAGAATAGATTTGGACAAATCAGACCACAAACCCGTGGTGGATGACAATTTCGTGGTACTGGCGGCAAAATGTCAAAATACCAAACAACCCTATCTGATAAAATACGCGAAAAACGTATTCCTTGACAATTCGGGGGACGTCTGCCTCAAGTACCGTCTGGTAGGCGCATACAAGGTGGACAACGCCTACTTCGAACTGTCGGACGAAGCGGCAACCGAATTGAAAATCGGCACAAGTCAACTGATGGGAGCGCCGACTTGTCCCTGCTGCGGCAACCAGTACGGTTTGGCTTATGACGAAACCTGCGGAAAAATACATTGCGTGGGTACGGAAAAAATCAGTACCTGCCCCTGGTGCGGCAATCAAGCGCAATATGGCGCCGATGGCGGAGAAGGTTTCGATGTTAACAGAACCAGAGGATAAACGATATGGACTGGAATACGATTTTACAGGAACTCGGGATAGACGATACCCGCCGAGCGGATTTTCTCGATAAATACCAAGACAGAATAAAAGAAGCCATCTTGCCGCTTTGGGACGAATTTTCAAATCCCGCCGGCGAAGAAAAAGGCGATCCGGCAGACTGTCGACCGGAGCAGGAACCGGCGGCGACGGTATCGGAACACCGTGAAGAATCCGCTGCCACAGTCGAAAACACCGCCACAGTCGAAAAAAATAACCCTAACGGAAAAAACATGATAACAGGAGCGGGATTACCCGATGACAAAGCGCGGGAAAAAGCCAAAAACGAGGCTTTCGAAGCGCAAATAAAGGGAAAGTACATCTCTTTTCCGAATGGAAAAATAAACCGCGAATATACGGTTCCCTTTGACGTCGAAACGCAACTCCCTGACATATCGGAAGTGGAATTTATCGGTTTAGACCGGATAGGCTTGCAGTACGACCCCGAAACGAAGCAAATTACCGGTATCCCCACTCAAGTGGGCGATCACAAAATCGACATGCGCTGCAAACGGAAAGACTGGACAGAAGGCAAACCGTTTATTCAAAAAGAAATCACTCTCTATATCAATGCCGATCCCAAATCGTTGTGGAAAAACATCCCCACTCCTGCGGATGTCGAATATTACAAACCGGATAGCGACAAAGCCTTTGTAAAAGTCGAATCGAAGCAAACGAAAGGATTCTTGGGGCTTGGGAAAAAGGAAATGAGGCGAAAAGACATGATCGCCGCCAGCCAGCGCGGACGCTCGCACGCCCTCGAAGGCAAGCCGCGAGATGACGATTTCAAACTGTACTTTGACGAACCGGCGGAATGGTACGTCATGGCAGTTGCCGACGGCGCCGGATCTGCAAAATATTCCCGCAAAGGCTCGCAAATAGCCTGTCAAACGGTAGTCGAGGTCTGCAAGGCAAAACTTGCAGAGGCAGGGAAAGTATTTGAACAGCAAATCACCGAATTTCAACGAAACAAGTCGGATGAGAACAGGAAAAAAACAGGAGATACGCTGTACGGAATCATCGGTACGGCTGCGTTTCAGGCTAAAATCGAAATAGAAAAAGAAGCCGCACAAAAAGATTCGCAAGGGAAAATGAAGGCGGTAAAGGATTTTTCCTCGACCTTGCTCATCGCTATCTGCAAAAAATTTGATTCCGGATGGTTTGTCGGCGCGTTCTGGGTAGGCGACGGCGGAATAGGGCTGTATCATCAAGAACCGGAATTTCTGAAAATACTGGGCGAACCGGACGGAGGAGAATTTGCCGGACAAACCCGCTTCATCACCATGCCGGAAGTAATGCAACCCAAGGAAATATACCGGCGTTTGAGATTCGACGTCGTAGATGACTTTACCGCTCTCATCCTGATGACCGACGGCGTTACCGACCCCAAATTCGAAACCGACGCCAATCTGAATAAAATCGAAAAATGGCACGCACTTTGGGACGATTTGAAAGGTAAAAATGAAGATAACATAACCGTGGATTTTTCCGACGACAGCGAACAGGCGGCAGACCAACTGCTCAAATGGCTGGATTTCTGGTCGAAAGGAAATCACGACGACAGAACAATCGCAATCCTGTTTTAACCATGGCACAGACAATCAAAATAAAAGCAAAAGACGGCTCGGAAGTCGCGTTTGTTGATGAAATCATCGGGGCAGGCGGCATGAAAGACGTCTATTTCAGTCCCGACAAATCGTATGTAGTAGCGTTTTTTCGCGATAAACAGGATTTCAACGCCAAAGACCGCCTGCAAAACATTACCGATACTTATCGCGACAGAATATTTAACGCGCCGGGAGGAGCCTACTGGCAGGATTTATACTGCTGGCCGACCAAAATTGTGGAACACAACGGGAAATTGGGGCTGGTATGCCCCACCTATCAAAAACACTTTTTTTTCACCAAAGGCTCTATCAATAATGACTTTCTCGGCATCAAAGGAAAGGAAAAAGAAGGGAAATGGTATGCCTCGGCAAAAAATCAAAATAAATTCCTTGCCCCCGAAGAAAAAGGCGACTGGTTCAAATATTTTCAGGTATGTATTCGCATAAGTCGTGCCGTAAGGCGTTTACATGCCGCCGGACTGGCTCATTCCGACCTGTCGTACAAAAACGTCCTGATCGATCCTACTACGGGCAAGGCTGCCATCATCGACATTGACGGACTCGTCGTTCCCGGAAAATACCCGCCCGACGTATTGGGTACGCCCGATTTTATCGCACCTGAAGTGATTTCTACCAAAAGCCTGAAAATAGGCGACCCCACACGCAAACTTCCAAGCATTGCCACCGACAAGCATGCACTGGCAGTGATGATCTACATGTACCTGCTGTACCGTCACCCTTTGCGCGGCGGTAAGGTGTGGGATCTGGATTCCGCCAAAGACGAAGAGTTGTCAATGGGTGCAAAAGCCTTGTTTGTCGAGCATCCTCAGGAAAAAAGCAACCGCGTGAAAGTGCGCGATTTGCAGCCAAGCCAGTTGCCACAAGGCGATCCGGACAAAATCCCCTATACCGTATGCGGCCCGTATCTGAAAAAACTGTTCGACAGAGCCTTTATCGACAGTTTGCACAATCCGGCCCTGCGTCCCACCGCCAATGAGTGGGAAGATGCGCTGTTGAAAACGGTAGACCTGATACAGCCCTGTCAGAACCCGAAATGCAGCCATAAATGGTTTGTTTTCGACAATTCCACAAAACCCAAATGCCCTTTCTGCGGAATGGAATACAAAGGCGTACTGCCGGTGTTGAACCTCTACTCGTCCCGAAAAGCAGGCGCTTTTACGCCCGACGATTACCGGCTGATGGTATATCATAACCAATACCTGTACCAATGGCACGTAAACAGAAACATCTCGGCCAACGAACGCCTGACGGACGAACAGAAAAAACCGGTGGGGTATTTCATTTTTCACGGTAACAAGTGGCTGTTGGTCAATCAACGCCTGAATGATCTGGAAGATAAAACCGAAGGCAAAAAAATACCGCTCAATCAGGCAATAGAACTGACGGAAGGCAAACAAATCCTTCTTTCGAAAGCAGATGGAGGACGGCTGATCATCGTACAATTGGTATCGAACAAATAAGCCCCTTTTGCGGTAATGTTGCTAACATGATAAAATAGCGACGTAAACGTGAAAGTGGGGAATTATAGGTTCATTATTTTTTGAGGCGCTATGGGTCAGTGGACTGTTTCATCCGTGTTTTGTTTCCCGCTTTTTTCCCATCCCTTTTAAAAGTCCTTTCGCGCTTTCAGGCGCACGCCGTGCGCCTCTACATTCGTGTATTCGTGGAGGTCAGAAGAATTATTTTTC
>JAIRLS010000211.1 GCA_031259205.1 Bacteroidales bacterium
CGCGCGTTCCTTCTTCCCCCCAGGGGCGTACCATTTTCCCCACAGAGGCGTTCCTTTTCCCCAAACCGGGCGTTCCTTTTTCCCAAAAGGGGCGTTCCTTTTTCCCAAAAGGGGCGTTCCTTTTCCCGAAAGGGGCGTTCCTTTTTCCCAAAAGGGGCGTTCCTTTTCCCGAAAGGGGCGTTCCTTTTTTTTCAAGGTATTGTTAAATTAGTATTGCCTGTCGCTCTAAATTAGATATTAAACGATGGATCGTCAATAGTTTATTTCTATTATTCTATACTAAATTAACAATACCCTTTATTTTTATCTGCGACTCTCCATGAAAGGAATTTATGCGGAGAAACAAAAAAACATAGAGTTATACAGAACGAAAACAGGGGGTATGGCTTATCAATGCATACCACAGGGAAACAGGCGAAATCGTAGCTTTTGCCCGGGTAAACGGGACTTGAAAACGGCAAGGACACTGAAAAAGTTGTCGGATTTCGGAATAAGCTACGGAAGCATAGCCCCTGATGTTTTGACTGCCTTTAAGGGAGAAAACCATCCCGTCGAAAAAATATACAACTGGCGTTGAGGGGGGCGAGCTTCCCGCAAAACCTGCCGTTTTTCAAAGAACCCGTTCAATCGTCTTAGGGCTTTCCATCTCGCTTTCTTTTACATTAATTTCGGCTTTGTCGGAGCCGGCAAACTTTGGAGAATCCTCTTATTTTTCATCTACGATTTCAAAACTTTTTCCCTGTCCCGAAGCGGTTTTTTCATGTGTCAGTTTGCCTTTCAACTCTACTTTTATCACTGTAGCGATGGGGTCGGGCATTTGTTCCGGCAGCAGAATGACGTCCTTTTTGACTTTCAATTTCGGATGTCCGGTCAAGAACGTTGCCGTACGAATTTCGCCTGCTCCCCGAAGAATAATTTGTCTGTCTTCCGGCCATTTGCATACGAACAGATATAAAACGGTCGTATTTTCGGTGTCCTTGCGGGTAACGTATCCCCATGCCGGCTTTTCTACAGGGCTGCGCTGCGTACCGTAAATCGCTTCGCCGTTTATTTTCATCCATTGTCCGATGGCTTTCAGACCGTCCGTGCTTTGCTGCGGTATTTCGCCTTCGGCTGTCGGGCCGACATTCAACAGGTAGTTACCGCCCTTGGAGGCAATGTTTATCAAGTTTCGGATCAGCGTTTCAGGGGTTTTCCATTTGGTATCCCAACTTTTATATCCCCACGAACTGTTCATGGTCATGCAGGTTTCCCAGTCTTTACCGTCCAATTCGCTCGGGTCGGGTATTTTCTGCTCCGGCGTGCGGTAATCGCCGGAAAAATTAGGCCGTTTCAAACGGTCGTTGGTAATAATCTGAGGATATTTTTCCAGTTCGGCAAATAACTCTTTAGCGTATTCGTCCGTCATTCCCGTGGGGGTGTCCCACCAAATGACGGCAACATCGCCATAATTGGAAAGCAATTCCCTCACCTGCGGCACCGATACCTGACGGATGTATTCTTCCATGCTGCGTGTTTCCTGTGCGGGATCCCAATGTCCGTTATGCGCGGCGGTGTAGGCGTCGATTTTTGCCGAATCGGGGTTAGGCCAGCCTTCGATCATCTGTTTACGGGCAGCGGCTCCGCCGGAATTGTTCCAGTCCTGTGCCTGCGAGTAGTAGAAACCCAGTTTCATCCCGTGTTTACGGCACGCCCGGGCTAATTCGTCCAACACGTCCCGCTTGAAAGGCGTATGATCGACGATGTTGAAACTACTTGCGGAACTTCTGAACATCGCAAAGCCGTCGTGATGTTTAGCGGTAATCACGATATACTTCATTCCTGCCTCACGAGCAAGACGAACCCATGCGTCGGCGTCATATTTCACCGGATTGAAGGTAGACGCTATCTGTTGGTATTCGGCAACAGGAATCTTGCAGCGGTTCATGATCCATTCCGCTCCGCCGCGCTGTTGCCGGTGGCCGTGATACACGCCTCCCAACAGACAATACGGCCCCCAGTGGATAAACATTCCGAAACGCGCTTCGCGCCACCATGCCATTTTCCGGTCGTGTGCCTCCGGTGCATCCTGCGCCGGCGCTACTTTCCCGAATGACAGGCAAAACAGTAACAAAAAAATCTTTATCTTCTTCATCATTCTTTCTTTTATTATTATGTTATTGAATAAATTAATTTGCGCCAAAATAAGCGGAATTTTTCCGAAGACGCTGTCAATTTTGTCCCAAATTCTTGTATTTTTGTCGCATGGACGTTTTTTTAACGTTGTTGGGGATAAGCAGTCGTTCGTCCGTGCATCCCCTGTATGCCTTGCGCACCCAACCCGGCAGGATGGGAATCAATGTATCCGGCAGTTCGGAAGCGCAATGCGAGATGCCATCGAAGTGTGCATGATGTGAAACCGGTTTCTATTGCCCTGTAGAGAGGCTTTTGACAGGCGTTTCGTCGGCAATGCCCATTGGCAGGCAGCATGACGACACAGTTTTTCATCAGTAACGGATATGTTTCTTACCGTTGCCGGCTGTTCCATGTATCGTTTTGTCCGAATTGCCCCGAATTGCCGTTATCAGGTTTTCCGGCAACTGCGATTTGCCGGTTTTAGTTCAATATATATCCTTCCGCGATTAGAGCATATTCTTTCGTTTGTTCTTTTGCCCATATTTCGTTTTTGCCCAATTCATGAGCCATAATGGTCGCCACTTTAGGCGCCATCAATATGGAGGCGCGTGCATCAAGGTAAAGCGCTCTCACGCGTCGCGCCAATACATCATCCACTGTTTGTGCCATTTCTTCGCGGACAGCCCACACTACTTCCGCTACCGTGAAATCGAAAGCGGGATGCAGTTTTTCGGCATATTCCGGTTTTTCCGACTGCAAAGCAAGTATTTTGTCTCCATCGCTGCCATACACGTATAACCAGTTGCTGCGGTCGATTGTTTTTTTGTAACCGTGAATTTTCATTTCCTTGGTTTTGCATTTTTTCGGTGGAAGTCCGGATTTTTTAATAGCCAGATCAACGGTTTCCTGCGCCATTTGGCGGTAGGTAGTCCATTTTCCTCCGGTGATAGTGATCAACCCCGATTCGGATACAATGAGTTTGTGGCTACGGGATATTTCTTTTGTTTTGGTTTCATCTACCTTTTGTTTTGGCGCTGCTAAGGGTCGTAATCCTGCGAATACGCAAAGTACGTCTTCTTTTTGGGGCGGGCGCGTCAAGTATTGGGCAGCCGTACGGAGAATAAAGTCCACTTCCTTTTCCAACGGTCGCGGTTCCAGTACAAATTCTTTCACTGGGGTATCGGTTGTGCCGAGGATTACTCGGTTGTGCCACGGAACGCCGAACAATACGCGGCCATCACTGGTTTTCGGTATCATGATGGCGTCGTTGCCTCCAAGAAACGAAGCGTCCACTACTATATGGATTCCTTGACTGGGGCGCACCAGCGGTTCATTGTTGCGGTCGTCCATCCGGATGATTTCGTCTACAAATATGCCGGTAGCATTAACGATACATTGTCCTTTCACTTCAAATTTTTCCCCGCTTATTTCATCGCATACGGCTACACCGTTTATTTTGCCGTTTTCTTTCAGTAACTGTGTTACTTTTGCGTAATTAACCGTTATCGCTCCTTTTTCGGTAGCGGTTTGCATCAGATTGACAGCCAGCCGCGCATCGTCGAATTGCCCGTCATGATATACTACGCCGCCGCGAAGTTTTTCCCTGATAATACCGGGAATGGAACGGATTACTTTTTTCTTGCCTATCGGAAGCGAACGGCCTAAACCCAGTTTGCCCGCCAACAGGTCGTATACCATCAAGCCTGCGGTATAAAAAAGCGGTTCCCACCATCGATAGTTGGAAATAATAAACCGTTGATCCTTTACTAAATGCGGGGCGTTCTTTCTTAATCTTCCTCGTTCTCGCAAGGCTTCTCTAACCAGTAGTATGTCGCCTTTTTGCAGATAGCGGACGCCTCCGTGTACAAGTTTGGTACTCCGGCAAGAAGTAGCTTTTGCAAAATCGGACTGTTCCAAAAGGACGGTCTTAAAACCTCTTGCCGCTGCATCCACAGCAATACCTAAGCCGGTAGCTCCCCCACCGATAATTATAAAATCCCATGTCTCTTCACCGAATTTTAACCGTTGAATGTTATCTGCACGTATCATCAAAGCGAATTTCATCAAAATATTTCGTGCAAAAATAATTAAAAAAAACAAAAAAACAAAAAAATCGAATTTTTCGAATACTTTTCAAATCGTCTAACAGGGAATGACATCACCCGTTCTTCCAAATCTTTTCTTGCGGATTGAACCCAACTTGGCACAATCGTTCATGTAAACGCATTGCAATCAGGAATATACATTGTCTGCTCTTCACTTATGGGGGACTACGGATTTTTCATAACCTCCAATCATCTGACATCCAATATACAGCAATTATTTAGCCAACATACAAATAAAATTAGATTCGACAAACAGTCAACAAAAAATTGGGGGAACATAAACGATTTTTCGCAATCGCAATATTTGTAATTGCTTGATTGTCAATAATATATTAATACCACTATCTTTTAATTACCTCGTTTCCTCTTATTTTTGGGGTGATTTTGGCCAAGTTGGTTTAAATATTTTATCGATTATTTCCGGAGTCACGTTTGCTTCCGGTTCAAAGGCGTCGCCGGCGGCATATTTCAACAAGCTGTAATACATCTGGCGAGCGACCGGGCTTGTCGGCATTATGCCGGAAAGATGGATGCAGGTCATCAGGAGTTTCCCCTTGCCGACGCGGGCTTCGATAACAAGTCCTATCTTCCGGTTGTTGTTCCAGTCCGGTATCATCTGCACTATTGGTTTCAATGAAGAGGGTGCATGGTCGAGCAACATGGGACGGGAATACCTGACCAGATCAAACCATTGCCAGTTGGAATGGAAATCGGTGGGGAAATGCCGGAACGCTTCATGAGCAGGATTGCAGAGGATACCCAGGAGATTGGGCGGCGTTCCTGACCAGACGGCGTTCCACGATATGCCTGAGAATCCCGGCGGAACGTCCGAGTCGATCAGGGCGGTATCTGCCAGCAGAAATACTTTTCCTCCTTTTTCAAGGTATTGACGGGTTTTTTTATTCCATTGCCGTGTAACCAGTACCTCTTTCGCGTCTGTTTCCGGCAGTTGCTCCGGATAAACCCATATCGTCCAGCGGTTGGATGCATCCGTTCCTTCCAGCGAAAATACTATTTCCAGCGAAGTGGCCTGTGTGATCCTGTTCAGCGGTACGGACAGTTTCCCTGTCGGGACGATACGTCCCACAGGAAAATCGACAGGCTCAAAGGCGCCGGACGCATAAACCCTGCCGTCGGGATATTTGATGCTCCACGACATTTTGCCTGCCCGAATGTCGGCGGCTCCGAAGTTGACCAACTCGGCGTCGGCGAGAAAAGATTCGGCATTGGTCCATACCAGTCTGTCCGTTCGCAGGAGAGGCATTTGAGGGTTTTGCATCCGGCGGAATTCTTCGGCGGCAACATATTCCTTAGGATCGTAAAAGACGTCCGTCACTCCGACGGGGGAAGTGCCTTGTCCCGGGAAATCGTTGAGTTGCAAGAGATGGTACCCGCCCATGCCGGGTGTGCGGAAGTAGGATTCAAACTCTTCTTTTTTCTGTATTACCTGAAATTTGCCTGATGCTATGTGAAAATCATGCGCCTGATCCAGCATCTTCTTTTCGCGCAATCCTTCTTTGAACAGTTCGTAATTGTAGGGCTTGAGCACGCCGACATATTTGGCGGTTTGCCTGAAGTCGGGGTAAGCGCACCACTGTCCTATCTCGTGCGTAATCATCGGGACGGGGTGCTTGGCGACATAATCGGCATAATCGTAACGGGTGTCCAGCGGGCGGACGTTGAATCGTCCTTTCAATCCTTCCTTCCAGCGTTGCGGTCTTGCCCCGTAGAAGTCGAAAAAGTCGCTGCCTTCCACATTGGGATATCCCGAAGCGGCTACATACAGGTGACGCGGATCTTTTTTCCACTGTTCCAGCATTTTTTTCAGGAACGGCACACGGCCTTTGCCTGTCAATTCGTTGCCTTCGCAAAAGAAAACGAAGGAGGGGTGGTTTCCGTAAGCGCGGAAAATTTTTTCGGCTTCGGCAAAATAGAAAGTATTAAGCGCTTCGTCTTCTCCTACGGTAAAGCGCCAGTCGGGATTTTCCACCTGAAGATACAGTCCCAGTTCGTCGGCGGCGTCGAAAGCCGCTTCCGGCGGACACCACGAATGGAATCGCACGCAGTTCAATCCGTAATCCTTGCAGGTTTTCATGATCTTGTACCATGCGGCATGGTCTGTCGGCGGGTAGCCCGTAAGTGGAAATTCGCAACTGTTTACCGTTCCGCGAATAAAGACAGGACGGTCATTGACGGTAAACTGCGTGCCGGCGGCGCTGAAATCGCGAACGCCGAACCTCACCGATACTTCGTCGGAAAAGCTCGCATCGGAAGCGCTCAACGAACAGGTTAGCCGGTAGAGCTGGGGCGAAAACTCGTCCCAGAGCAGGACGTCATTGCCGAGCTGGTACTCGCAGGTCACCCGCAACAGGGAATCGTTGCCTGCAACAGGGACGTCTACCGGCGGCAGGGATATGTTGCGGGAAGTACCGGTCGTTGCGCACGACAGCCGGATACTGCCCCGTACATCCCGTTTGGCGGCGTTGGCCAATTCAAAGACCACCCTTGCCTTTTTGGATTTCCGGTCGGGATACACCTGCACATCGCGGATATGTACCTTGTCGAAGGCCTGTATCTCCATCCTGCCAATCACGCCGTTCCAGTTGGTTTGCGTTTCGGCGCTCACCGCGTGCGTGTAGGCAATGTTGTAGATCATGCTGTTGTCGATGCGGAGGCGTATCGTGTTGTTTTTGCCGAACTGAACATACGGCGTGATGTTATAAACGTGCGGCACGGACAGACTTTCTTCCTTTCCGGCAAAGACGCCGTTCACCCATGCACGGGTTTCCCAGTGCGCCCGTTCGAGGAAAAGAAAAATATCCTTTCCCTGCCAGTGTTCCGGCAGGAAAATATTGTTTTTTTCATACCATGCCGTTCCGCTGTATTCGAACAGCCGAGTCAGACGGATGGAGGTCATGTCGTGGGTTTTATAGCCTTTTCCCGCCTGATCGGTCGAACCGGGAAGAATGATTTCTTCGGGCAGTTTTTGCGTAAAATTGCTGCCTTTTACCGGAATGGCCACATTCAGCGGATCCAGCTTGAAACTCCATATCCCGTCTATGGGAAGGGAGGCGGCCTGCCGTTGCGTCTTCTCGGGCAACCGGTCTTGCGCGCACAACAACAGGGTACCGCAACACAGAAAAAAACACTGAAAAAAAATGCGGACGTTCGGACGTCGTCTTGGTATTGTGTTGAACATTTTATGAGTTATGAATTTCAGTTATTAATTTTCACTTCGGGCATAGGTTCGATGGGCGCTTCCTCTTCTGCTTTATCGCTGTTTTTGCTTCTGCGGGAGGCGCGCGCCTTCAAGTGTCGGGTGTAATAATCGTTCAGCAGATTGAAAGCGTTGGCCGCCGGCTGGTAATCGACGTTTTCATATTCTTCCGAACAGTATTGCAGGGCGTCGAAAAAACGATTCAAGGCGTCAGTACAGTCTTTGCGCGCCTGTACCATGTCGAAGTAGATTTCACTGCTTTTTTGGTCGATGTATTCGTTGAACGTAGCCTCGTATTCGCGGTTGGCGTCGAACAGCCGTTCTGCAACCGGTTTCAGGCCGAAAGCGGCAAGCGCTTCACGGGCGACTTCGTTGCCTTGCAGATCTTTTTCCAGCAGGAGCAGCCTTTCGGTTTCCGCCGATCGACTGTCACGGGCGATGGTCCTGGCCTGATGCTTGTCCAGCAGTTTTGACAGCGCCTCGTAATGAGGCCCTATTTCCGGAAATACAACTCCCGCTTCAAAGGCGTCCGTCACACGGCGAACGAGCATGATCAACATGTCGCGCTCTGCATCCAGCTTGCCGGCAAGCGTCAGTTTCTCGTTCTTGCGAACGTAAACGCCGAACGATTCCATCGTCGCCTCGAAAGCGATCAAGGCGTTCCATGATTTCTCAAGGTGCAGCGAGACCATGTCGTAACGCTTCCCTATCGTGATTACCTGCCCGTACATTACGGGAAATTCATTGTTCCATAACTGTTTGTATGGAATCCGATTGATTTTGATTTTCATTATTTTAAATGTTTTGATGTGATTAAATAATATTGACGGTAAAGATACTTCTTTTTCGGATCAACGCCAACAGGTCTTGCGACGCTGCCGGATTGATTTTCGGTTTGGGAAATGCTCATGCGCGTCTGCATGGGCTTTTTCCGGTTTGGGAAATGCTCAAGCGAGTCGGCATGGGCTTTTTACGGTGTGGGAAATGCTCATGCTAGACAGCAGGAGGTTTTGGCGGTTTGGGTAATGCTCATGCGAGC
>JAIRLS010000220.1 GCA_031259205.1 Bacteroidales bacterium
TACAAAACAGCACGGATATGATCAACAACTTGTTCATTTTTAATTTTTAATTAAATTAGCAATAAAATACAAAATTAGGATTTTTTTTAGAATAACCACTACTGTCCGGTAAAGTCGCAAATGAAAAATTATTTCGCAAAATCACCCGTACTCAATATAATTTAATAACTTTGCCGGAAAATCATTCACCATAAATTGAAATTAACATGAAATACTTTATTTTAGCATGTAGCGTGGCGTTTTCGGTATCCCGCGTAAATGCACAGCAGGCAAGAGAATCGATGCAACCGATCGACGCTGAAACCATGAAGCAATGGGGCGCCCCTTATCGTAACTGGACGTATTACCCCGAACCGGTGATTCCTTCGGATTACAAGATTCCCGGAGCGGAAAATTTTCACAGTTACGACGTGCCGTGCGTATATCAAACAGCAGACCATCCCGATGTGTGGTATATGAGTTTCATCGGATTCAACGGTTTGGGATACAATTCCTTCGTCGCGGAAAGTTCTGACCTGCTCCACTGGAAAAACCCGAGACTTGCCATGGGATTCGGGAAAGAAGGCGAATTTGATTATGGCGGTTGCGTTGTGGGCGCTTACCTGTACGACAGTTGGGACATCAAAGCGCCCCGTACGATACGAAAGGAAAACGGCAAGTATTGGACGCTCTACGGTTGTTATCCGAAGCAGGGCGGATACGAGTTGCGCCCCGGCTACGAGGGCGTTGCGACAAGCATAGACGGACTGCGCTGGACACGCGCCTCCGACGAACCCATCCTTTCGGTATTTCAGAAAGATTGTAAAGAATGGGAACAGGATTGCATCTACCAGCCATGGTTGGTGGAACACGACGGCGCTTACTACAATTTCTACAATGCCGCTCAAAAAGGAATCGAAAAAATGGGACTTGCCTTATCAAACGATTTAATCCATTGGGTGCGTTATCCGTTCAATCCGGTGATCGATACCCGTTCCGGCGGTTACGACTCCAATTTTGCTTCCGACGCGAAAGTTTTCCGCGACGGCGACCACTGGACGATGTTCTATTTTGGCGTCGGCAAAGGAGGCGCGCATATTATGATTGCATTTTCCCGTGATTTGCTGCACTGGACAGCCGACCCCGAACCGCTTTACAAAGCCGGAGGACATCCGTCGGGGCTGGATGAAAAATACGCCCACAAAATTTCGCTGGTTTACAATCCGGGTAACGACACGTTTTACATGTTTTACTGCGCTACCGGCAATAAAGGACGCACAATAGGACTGCTGACAAGTAAACCTGTCAAAAAATAACGGATCAGTCGATTCGGAAAAACATCCCGTGAAATAACACAAAGGCGCAAAGAACTACACAGAGGGAATTTCTGTACTTCCCTCTGTGGCTCTTCGCACCATTTCTGTGATTTTCCGTGTAACTTCGCCGGTTCCCCGTGAAATCACACAGATTTTTAATAATCCGTGTTTTGCGGGTTGAAGTTGGTCCAGCCTTTTGTCCAGTCGTCGGCATCGGCGTCGGAGGCGAAAGCGCCGGCGTAGCTAACCTTGTCGAAACCGCTGCTCACCTTAGCGTCGGCGAAAGAGGCGCCTCCCAGCAAGGGACTGCCTGTTTGCGGGGCGTAAAGTTTGTTGGCGTTCAGTTTCAGTTCGGTGAGGGTGTTGTAAGCGGAGTTGCCCGCTGCGCCGGTGAAATAGTCGGCGGAGAAGTCGCCCGTGGCGCCTTTGTTGGCGTCAACGCCCAAGATGGTCATTCCGCCGAAGAACACATTGTTGATTTTCAGTTCGCCGTTGGTAGCCCACGTTTGAGTGGTAGAGCCTTTGTCGTTTTCCACGATTATGCCTACGGGAAAGCCTACTGCCACCGAGTTGAAGCAATTCAGTTTCGTGTTGCGGCGCAGGTGCAGGGCTGCCTGAAAGACGCCGAGTTTCGATCCGTTGTCAGGGTTCATGCCGCCGCCGTCGATATAGTCGGAGGTGTTGGCAAATCCGGACTGCGTGGAGGGTCCCACCATCGTGACATTGCTGAAGGTGCAGGTGGTGTAGGGCGTTTTGGTGCTGCCGTCGGCATCGTTGTCCGATTCGAAGCTGTTGGACACCGAGGTGTCGGCGATTTTGGGGTCGCGGATGCTCAACGCATACTGTACCTTGCCGGAAAAGCCGTTGTCCGTATCGAAATCGTCGTCCCATCCTTTGTAGGCGATCAGGTATTTACCGTTCACCGTTCCGCCGAACCATTCAAAAGAGTCGTCGTTGCTGTAAGACACCTGAATGTGGTCGAAAGTGGTTCCGCTGCCCACCGATCCCAGCGTAACGCCGTTGATTTCCTGATCCTGCCTGAAGGGGTATCCTGCAAATTCTACGCGGATGTAGCGGTACACGCCCGAATTGTCGGCGTCGTCGGTGCCGCCGTAGGTAGTACGCGGGCCGCCCTCAATGATTTTTGCGCCGCTGTTGCTTACCGCCCTTCCGCAGATGATCAGGCCGCCCCAGTCGCCCGGCCGGCGGTTGCCTTTTGCCTGTGCCGAAGTAAAGACAATCGGTTCGTCCTGTGTGCCTTCGGCAATCACTTTACCGCCCGGCTCCACAATCAGCGCCGCCTTCGTTTCCTTGTCGCCCTTGATAACCGTCCCCTTCTCAATGGTCAGCGTAGCCCCGCTACACACATATACCCAGCCCTTGAGCAGGTACGTCCCCTTGACGAGCCGGAAATCGCTCCTGATTTCAAACTCTTGATCGCCGTTGCCTATCTGGACGCCGTCGTTGAATAACACCTCCTCTCCTTCCGCTTGAGGTTCCTCTTTTTCCTTGTCACATGCCGTGAATCCGACAAAAATGACCGCTGCTGCAAAACTTAAAAACTTATTGGTTTTCATAATAAAAAATTTAAAAATTAAACTATTGATAAAATTATTGAAATAAAAATAAAATTTACGAAACAAACAGACAGGTCAATGCAGACACTGTCGTCGGGTTGCGGCGTCTTGCCGGAATATACGCCGCTTTTGCTTTTTCTTTCAACCGGCCGGCTTTCCGCATCGTTACATCTAAGCAATAACTGAAACGCAGAAAAGAAAAAAAAGAAGAGAAAAAAACGGTGGCGCCTCAGCATCGCAAAGACAGCAACGAATTTCGTCCCTGACCTTTCAGTCTGTTTATACCTGTCGGCGTCGAACTTACGGATTGATTTTCGGCGATTCATCTTCTTTGTTATTTTATTTTGATGGAAACGGAGATGTTCCTTCCGGGTTTGAACTGTTTGGTGATTTGTTCACGGGAGCAGAGGTTTCCTGCCGCATCGTAAAAGCGGGGAAACTGTTTGAAAACAACGTCCTGCGCCAGTATGTCCTTCAGGGAAACGCCTATTTCGATGTGTTTGCCGAATTTTCGGCAAACGGTCAGGTCGAGGGCGTGGCGGGGCATCTCGTACATGTCCGGGATGTCGTTGTTGATGCTTGCCCCGTTGCTGACGTCGGTTTTGCCGATACCCACGATGCGCTGTCCGATGATGTTGTACAGCAGTGCGCCTGTCCACCGGTCGTTTCGGGCGCGGTAAAAGGCGCCGGCGTTCACTAACCACGGCGATTGTCCTTGCATGGGGCGGTCGTGTTCGAGGCTTTCGCCGTCAAACTTCACCCTGCTCCTGATAAGCGACGCATTGAGCGAAAGCGAGAACTGCGGCAAGCCGATGGCGTCCAGATTCTTTTTTATGTCCGCCTCGACGCCGTAATTGTTCGCCGAAAGGGCGTTTTCAAAAGTGTAGGTATAACTTCCGCCGGCGTCGCGGTAAGTCCATTCTATGGGATGGATGAAATACTTGTAGAACAGGGCGACGGAAATCATTTCGCCCGCTGCAGGATACCATTCATAGCGCAGGTCGGCGTTCTGTATGAGCGCTTCCCTCAAGTCGGGATTGCCTTTGATGTCGCTGAACAGTTCGAAATCGTAGAACACCGACGGCGACAGTTCGCGGAACTCCTGCCGGTTGACGGACATGCCGTATGCCGTTCTCAGCAGGTGCTCGTCGGAGAAACGGTAAGCGGCGTTGACCGAAGGAAAAACGCCGGTTTGCGGGTAGGCGTATATCTTTTGGCGGCTTCTGTCGGCAATGGTAGTATAAGTGGTCAATCTCGCTTCGTAGTGCTCGAACCTTGCTCCGATGGCCACGTCCATACGCTTTACCGGCAGACTGACGCCCGCATAGGCTGCCAGCAGGCGGTTATCGGCAAAATAGTTGTCGCGAAAGTCCGATTCTTCGTAGATATAAAGTCGGTCAGTTCCGTAATTTTCATCCTGCAATATTTCGGCGGTCACATTGCGGTAGATGAAGTCGGCCGGCAATCCTTCCCTGCGGTAACGGTAGTAGAAGTCGCGCGTGTGATATTGCCGGCTGCGAAATTCGCCGTACAGTCCCGTTTTCAGGGTGGGACGGAAGTTACCGCCGGCCTCCGGCGTGTAGACGAAATTGACGGCTGTCGATGCAATCTGTTCGTTCAGTCGTATGAATCCGCGCGATATTTCGTTTTGGTCGATCATCATCTGTCCGAAATGCGCGTCGTCTGTTCCGAAGTCGTTTTCTCGCCGGTTGATGATGCGCCGGTCGGGCTGTCGTTTGTTGGCGTATGCATACCCGACCGTCCAGTCGAGTTTGGCGGATTCCGACAGGGTGTGAATACCGGCGAACTGTCCCGAATAGCTCGTTCGGCTCGAATAGAGGTATTCGGCTTTTTCCTGCCGGTACAGGCTGCTGATATTCTGCCATCCCTCGCGGAACGTATAACGGTCGCGTCCCAGTTGGTGGATGATGTTGCGGAACTCGAAGCGGCTCTTATCTCCGGCGATGAAGGTCAGGTTAAACAGGCCTCCCATCCGGACGTCGGTGTTGTACTGGTCGTCGCTGTAATTGTACACGGCTTCGGGTTCGTCCCTGATGATGTTGTAGATGCCGTAGCGGTTGTTTTTCATGTCCGGAGAGGCGCGATGGGCGATCGAATAGTTGAGGGCGGCAATCAGTCCCCAGACGCGGGCGCCTTTTTCGGCGAAGCGTCTGTTGACGGTCAGGGTGAGGCGCTGGTCGGGCGCCGGGCGCCGGCTTCCGACGTTCCAGTCGTTGTTGAAGCCCGTGCGGGTGACGTCGTTCACTTGTACGGCGTTGTCGTTGTCGATGCGGTCGTTGATGTCTCCGGTGTTCCCATTGCGTAGTCCGTTGTCAAATCCGAGGAAATCCGTTGCACTTCCACGGTTGTACAGGAATTGGCGGAAATGCGTTTCGGTATTGACGCCTGTGCTGTAACTTGCTTCGGCGGAATTTTCGGCGGGAATGCTCTTGGTGGCGATCCTGATGAAACCGCCGGTAAAGTCGGCAGGCAATTCCGGTGTGGGCGACTTGACGATCATCATATTTTCCATTTGCGAGGCGGGAATCATGTCGAACGAAAAAGCGCGGGCGTCGCTTTCGGCGCTCGGCACGGCGCTGTTGTTTACCCATACGTTGTTGTACCGTTGCGACAGTCCGCGGGCAATGACAAAGCGTTCGTCGATGACGGATATTCCCGGTATCCTGCGGATCACCTCTGCGGCGTTCCTGTCCTGCGTGCGGCTTATCTGTTGGGCCGACACGCCGTTCATCACCACCGAAGCGACTTTCATCGCGCTGATCATCGACGCTTCCGAATTCATTTTGCGCACCTCGCTCACCACTACTTCTTCCATCCCCATGGCCGCCTCTTCCATGGCCACGTTTACTTCGACGGTCTTGCCTTCCTCTACCGTCACGCCGGTAAGCGCCACCGTGTTGTAGGCGATAAACGACACCTTCACGGTATAGACGCCCGGTCTGACGCTGATTCGATAACTCCCGTCAAGGCCGGCAGTCGTCCCTGCGGAAAGTTGTTCCACCACGACATTTGCTCCCGTCATTGCTTCGCCGGTAGTCCTGTCCAGTACCGTCCCGCGTATCTCGCCGGTCTGTGCGCCGGCATACCGGATGCTCGCTGTCATCCATGCCGCCAAAACAATGATTGTATGCCATTTATTTATCATAATACAAATACTTTTCGGCCACAAAGAAAACGAGTTCCTGTTACTTGATGATTACGGTAAATTTACCTTTTCATTAAAGAATAGTTACAAAACGGTTAAGGACGGTATCCGGCCAGAGACAACGGCCTTTCATCCATTATCTTCCAACGGCCGCCCCGTGTAAATTCGGAATTTGGCCTCCATCGTAAACCGTCCTGAAAAAACTGAAAAAAAAACGGTTCATTCTTTTTTTGAGGCGCTATGGGTCAACGGACTGTTCCGGACGTGTTTTGTTTCCGCTTTCTTCCCATCCCTCTTAAAAGTCCCTGCGGGACTTTTTTTAACCACGAAGTCACAAAAGTAACACAAAGTGTCCTTTCAGGACGTTCCACATTCTTCAAAGGATGGCTTTCGCGTTTTCAGACGCACGCCGTGCGTCTCTACCTTCGTGCCTTCGCGCCTTCGCGCTATCGTGGAGGTCGGAAGAATTGTTTTTCATAGCGCCTCAAAAAAAGAATTAACTAAAAAAAAAACGGTAAAGTTTTCGCTTTACCGTTTTTTGTTCTGTGTTATTACATGTTCTGTTTCAGATTTTTCCAACCAGATCGATACTGGGTTTGAGCGTGGCGTCGCCTTTCTTCCATTTGGCGGGGCAAACTTCGCTGGGATGAGAAGCTACAAACTGTGCGGCTTCCACTTTACGGAGAAGTTCCGACGCATTTCGTCCGATGCCGTTGTCGTGGATTTCGGCGAGCTTGATTTTTCCTTCAG
Source organism: Bacteroidales bacterium (assembly GCA_031259205.1). Taxonomy (GTDB): domain Bacteria; phylum Bacteroidota; class Bacteroidia; order Bacteroidales; family UBA4181; genus JAIRLS01. The sequence continues at coordinate 6,789 of JAIRLS010000220.1, forward strand.
GATTCACCACAAATGTACCGCGGTAGGCAATGCCTTCTTCCTCTATCAGTACGCCGAAGGCACGGCTCAACGCGCCTGTCGGATCGGCCAGCATGGGATACTTGATTTTGCGGATAGTTCCGGAGGCGTCGTGCCATGCCTTGTGTACGAAATGCGTATCGGTGCTTACGGAATAGACTTCTACGCCAAGTTCCTGAAACTTACCGTAATGATCGGCCATGTCTTCCAGTTCTGTAGGGCATACGAAAGTAAAATCGGCAGGATAGAAAAAGAAAATACTCCATTTCCCTTTCAAATCTTTGTCCGTAACGGTTTTGAAATTTCCGTTTTGATATGCCTGGGCTTTAAATTCAGGCAATTGAGAATTAATTACAGGTTCCATTTTATTATTTTTTTAAATTAAACTTAACAAATATTTTTACAAAAATACATGGGTTTATTACATAAGTCAAACTGATAATTTCTATCTTTGCATAGATTATATTTATAAAATATTTATAAAATGAACATTCAGCAACTGGAGTATATTATTGCGGTGGATAATTTCCGCCATTTTGCAAGGGCGGCGGAGGTGTGTTGCGTCACACAGCCGACCTTGAGCATGATGATACAGAAATTGGAAGAGGAACTCGACGTGAGGATTTTCGACCGGACAAAGCATCCCGTTGAGCCGACGGCTATTGGGAAACGGATTATTGATCAGGCGCAAATTTCCCTGCGGCATTTCAACCAGATCAGGGAAATGGTGGAAAACGAGCAGGATGTGGCGAAAGGCACTTTCAACATGGGCATTATTCCTACCATCGCCACTTATCTTGTTCCGGCATTGCTCAACAAGCGGCACGACGTCGGCTTTGAACTGATTTTGAAGGAAAGCACCACGAATCAGTTGATTGCCGGTATTATGAACGGAACGCTGGACGGAGGTATTTTGGCCGGTCCGCTCAATCATGCGGCCATAACGGAATATCCGGTGTATTACGAAAAATTTTACGCCTACGTTTCTCCGCACGACGAGGCGTATGCAAATAAAGCCATTGATCTGGACAGGGTGAATATCAATGATGTGTGGTTACTGGAAAACGAACACTGTCTGCGGGGACAGATCGAGCGGCTGTGCCGGTCGAAAAGGAAATCGGTAAAGGATTCTCCTGCCGTAAAGTATGAATCGGGAAGTATCGAAACGTTGATTAACGTGGTGGACAACAATCACGGCATTACCATTATCCCCGAAATGCATGCCATGGCGTTGAACGAGGAGAAACAGGAAAACCTGCGCATGCTCAAGCATACGGCGGTGCGGGAAGTCTGCCTGATCACCGGCAGAGACTATGTGCGCAAAACCATGCTGAACATGATCATGGAAATCGTCAGAAACTCAGTGCCGAAGTCCATGCAGGACGTAAGCCTGAAAAGTTATGTGGTGGATTTGTAGTATTTGCGGTTTCGGAGAAAGGCAATAAAAAAGATTCGGTCATAAACATAAAAAAACGGTTCATTCTTTTATTGGGGGCGTCTCAAAAGCACGCAGATGACGCAGATGATGTGGATTTGCACAGATAAAAAACGAGGCGTACAAAACGAAAGAAGTTGATTATCCATAAAATAAAAATCTGCGTTCCTCTATTAACCCTGCGTTATCTGCGTGCTAATATCCTTTTGAGACAGCCCCATTATCAATCACATATATGCTAAGTCCCGTTGGGACGACACTTTATTAAATTGGTTAATAAAAGTGTCGTCCCTGCGGGACTTTCTGATTGTTAGTGCATTCCGTATGCTGAAGCACACGGTTAATAAAGTGCTGTCCCTGCGGGACAGTCCGATTAACAGACAATGCGACAATTTGAAATGCATGTAAAAAGTATGCTGTCATAAAAAAATGGGAATCAGGAATAAAAGGCGTATTTTTGCAAAATGAAAATAACAATCATACTCCATTGTCCCGATTGCCAAGGCACAAAATTAAATGAAAATTCCATGATTTCCAAGCGCATGCAATGAAAAAAAAAGTTTTTTACAGAGGAAAGATAAAGAAAAACGGCAGAAAAATATCTAAAAAGCAGAATTATTTGTGTAAAACTTATGGACGTCAGTTTATTGGCGATCATGCCCTGCAATACAAAGGACGTCATTTCGGTCTGACACAAAAGATATTAATGATGCCTGTTCGCGGTACAGGCATCAGAGCTATCGCGGCAATAGAGAAAATCAGCATCAAAAAAGTGTTGTCGACGCCGGTACGCTCCCGACATCCGCTACAAGCTGAACAGCAGTATTATGATGGTTTGGAAATGGATGGACTTTGGACTTATGTGAGCAGGAAAAGCAGGAAGGTATGTCTGCTTTATGCTTACCATAGAGAAACAGGCGAAATCGTAGCCTTTGTTTGGGGAAAGCGCGACTTGAAAACAGCAAGGAAATTGAAGAAAAAATTATCTGATTCAGGAGTAACCTGCGGAAGTATTACCACTGATGACCGGGATAGTTTTATACTTTGCGCGGTATGATTTTGTGCCGACGCATATCTTCCCCGGAGGGGGAAGAATATCAATAGAAAAAAGAGGATTCCGTTTTTCCCTGTTCCCCGTTAGGGGATTCATAAA
>JAIRLS010000295.1 GCA_031259205.1 Bacteroidales bacterium
GCGTATGCTGCCCCTCCGCCGTGGTGATACATGCCGTTACGGCCATTATCCACCCGCATGAAACAAAAAACTTTTTCATTAGCCTCTTTCTTGATAACTTTACAATTTAACAAAAAAAAATCAGGCGGCTAATTTAATCATTTTTAATCAAAACAGTGAAAAATCTTCAATTTATTTGACTAAATTTTTTTGGGGCGCTGTGAAAATATATTCTTCCATAGCGCGAAGGGATATAGAGACGAAAGGTTTTCATCTTTACATTCGTGTCCTGCGGGACTTTTTTTTAACCACAAAGTCGCAGAAGTAACACAAAGTAAAAAACTATCCACAGATGGCACAGATAAAGAGAAAAAACTTCGTGCCCTTTGTGGTTAAAAAACCACAAAGTTTCACGAAGTTTTTTTTCTTCCGTCAGGCCTTTGTGTTACTTCGTGCCCTTCGTGGTTAAATAAAGTCCCGCAGGGACGTCTTCGCCCTTTCATAGCGCTTCAATAAAATAATACCCCCTTTTTCCCATGAAATGGGGTCAATGACGGCGCCGACCCCTTTGAATTGAAAATCGACGCAGTCAAATGCACCCTGTACGGTTATTTTGCCTGTTTTTTAGCCGCGTCCCGTTTTGCCTTTCTCAGCCGGAGGTATAAATACGACCCGAAAATCAGGATAAGAGAAACGATATGTATGTACCGTTTTGCTTGCGGACTGACAATGTCCGCAACCACCGCACTTTGCTGGCGTCCGTATCCTGCCGCCGGTGTTGCCGCTTCGGTTTCCCGGTTGCCGCGCCTGTCTGCTGTCTGTACTGCATTGTTATCGCCTCTTTCCGCGCGTTGCTGCAATTCCGGATGGTCGTTACCGGTCGCCGGCGGTACGGCAGCGTTTCTGTCGTCGCGCCTGCCTCTTTCCGCGCGTTGCTCCGGATGGTCGTTGCCGGCCGCCGGCTGTACGGCATTTCTGTCGCCACGTTCGCCGCGTTCTTCGCCACGTTCGCCGCGTTCGCTACGTCCTTCGCCACGTTCGCCTCCTCCCGTTCGTTGCCGAAATTCCTGATTTTCAGCGTTGCGATTGTCGGGTGCGACTGTCGTTGTTGCGGTTACTTCAATTGCAGGCCTCGGCATCCCTCCTCTTCCTCCTCTGGGATTCAAGATGGAACCGACCTGTATGCCCATGGAATGGATAAACAGCATGGCATAAAGCACATACGACCAGCGCTGAATTTTTTTCCACCGCCGGGCGCCCAGCCATTTGCGCATCACATCGAAAGACGTTATCCAAAGAACGAGAAAGAGAATTGCCATAAAAAGCCCCAGCATATAAACCGCATTTGAAAAACCGGCTCCGACGCTGCTTCTTACCGCCTCGCCGCTGCCGAAAAAGTAGTCGAACGAGCCGAAAGCCATTCGCAGCCGCACCCACGTGTGAATCAGTATGGGAAAACCGGAAATAATGGACAATTCTTTCCGAATCATCATCAATCGTTTTACATACCTGTTTTGCGAAGGCAAAGCGCCGATATACATAATGATGATGAGCAGCGGAAAGGAAAAGCCCCCTGCGTGGACGTATTCGCGAAGGATGCTGCCGACTGTCGAGCCGCGCGAAAAGTCGAGGGCGGTTATTCCATACGAGGATAATATCTGCCTCAAAATGAACAGTATTGCGGGTATCGCAAAGACAAAATAATAGATAACCGCATGTTTTTTGATTGATTTTGCCAGCAGCAGGAAGAGAAGCGTAAGAACAGCCAGCGCCATGAGCAGCGGCGCAAGGGTGTTCAGGAATTGAATGAAATCAAACAATAACTTAATCATGATGTTTGTATGTTTTTTATGAAAGATGATGTATGACGTGAAGATAAAACGCTTCCTTCACATCATACATCATACCTGTTCACCGGTTTATTCTTTTATTCAATGTAGCTTAACCGTCCTATGGCATTCAAACTCGCTGCTCCCCTGATGCTGAGGCCTTTCGTTGCCGCTGCTGTTGCAGGGTCAATGATATAGACCGCCGGGTCTACGCCTGTTTCAGCTATCGGGAAATACATTTTACCTTTGTAACCCATCGGTAAACCTGTCCCGGAGATAGCCTCCTTGGAAGGAATCCCCGTTATCCATTTGAACGTTTTGGCGGCTACATCCACGATGCCGTATTGAGTGGCGGCAGCGGTAGCACCTGTCTCCACTGTATTGTAAATTTCGAGCATGAAATAGTTGTCGGCAACATGCCAGACTTTCCGGAAATGATACCCCTCCGTCAGTTCTTCAATGTTGAAATAATACGACGAGTTGAAGGCGGTGGCGTTTTTGTCGATTTTCAAAGCGCCGCAGGGCTTTGTCGTTGTGCTTTCGTATGAACCGGAGAACACATAAACGCTTCCGTCGGCGGCTTTCCCGATTTGCGAATAGTATTGGGAACGCATCCGTCCCGACGAATAGCTTAACTTGCCGCTTCTGTAAATCCGTTTCAGTTTCAGGTCTTTGTCGAATGCAGCCACCCAGCAGCTATCGGGATAAGTTATTGTCCCGGAACTTGCTCCGCCGCCCGCGTTCGGATCTTTCGGCTGCGAAACGACCAGCCCCGTGAGAAATTCGCCGTTGCCCATGTCAACGATACCGGAGAAAGTGGCCTGCTCGCCGTTGCCGGTGATGTTCAGCGTAGGAATCGTTTTTTCCTCCATCGCAAAATTGTTGGTCACATCGATAAAATTGACCGTGACGCCGTCCGAACGCTCGGTACCGGCAATAGTTAGTCCGCCAACGGTTGCTAAGGCGTATTTATCGAAATATCCGTAAGATGTGTGACGCGACGAAATTTGGAAATTCGCCGGCTCATTCAGTGTCAGGTTTTTCGTGAGGCTAATCCCAAGCCCTATTCCGGGGTCTCCCTGCTGATAAATCAGACCTACGGCAACAGAAGGATTTTCGTTGAAAAACCAACTATGCCCGGTTTGCTCCAGCGTTTTGACATTATCGCTAATTTGCAGTTCTCCCGAAACCAGGTTGTCTGTCAGCATAATATATGCGGCAGTTTCGCCATTGACCGAAAGAAAGAACGTGCCTGGCGGCTCAGGATCAACAACCGTACCCTGAACTGTTGTTGCACAATTTGCGGTAAATCCGCCGGATTCGGTAGTAACCGTGATTGTAGCCTCTCCTGCTGCAACTCCGGTAACAAGGCCATTCTCGGTGACCGTAGCGATGGAAGTGTTACTACTACTCCACGTCCATTTTTTGTTTGTGGCGTTTTCCGGCGTGATGGTGGCCAGAAGTTGTTCCGTTTCGTTAATCGAAAGAGTAAGATCACTCCTGTCGAGCGATACGCCTGTAACAGGAATTTCTTTGGTCTCTTTCTCATCTTTATCGCAGGAAATGAGCGATAAAGACAGACATCCGATAACTCCTGTTAAAATTACTTTGTTTAAAAATGATTTTTTTGTGTTCATAAAACTAACTTATTAAAAATGATTACTATTGAAATTACTGTTTAAAATTACTGTTTAAAAATTACTATTGAAATTATTGTTTAAAATTGACTGTTTAAAATTACTATTTAAAGAAAAAATACCTTATTTTAATCAAAAAGCTTCGTCCGGGTTTTTGCAGACTGTAATTGTCGTACAATATTTTGTCGGCAAGGTTTCTGACTTCAAACGAGATATTGTATTGTCCGTTATTGAGCGTACAGGTCAGGTTCAAGTCGTGCGACAACTGTCCGGGAATGATAATATCGCCGCCTTCGCTTTCCCAGTCGCGGAAGAACGAATGTACATACCGCATATTATAGCCGAACGAAAGAAGGTTCTTTTTCCCCAGCTTGTGTAAATTATAGTTGGCGTCGATATTTCCGAACAGGTACGGCACATTCGGCATACGGTCTTTGTAATAAATCAGTTCGCGGCCGTAACTGTCATACTGTTCCATATTTCGGATATTCTGAAGCGTCATATTTCCGCCCGCCGAAAAGGTGTTTTTGTAGAAATATCTTGCTTCCCCGTCGATACCGAAATTGCGTACCCTCCCGTGGTTGGTATAGAATGCGCCGCCGTAGCGCTGTTCTATTTGCCGCCGGATGTAGTCTTTCGTATTCCGGTAGATGAGTCCGAAATCCAAATAAACGGCGTGCAGTTTGTTCAGGGTTTTATCATAGCTGAGGTTGAAGTTCAGGTTGTCGCTGTTTTCGGGTTTCAGTCCGGCGTGGCCGGTTTCCAGTGATTCGTCTCCGAAGAGTTCGTTTTCCGAAGGCAAGCGGTACGACTTTTCAAACGAAGCTTTCATCTGAATCGAAGACAGCAGATAATAGGTGGCGGCAATTCCGTAACCGGAGGTGGAAAAAGGTCTTTCCTGTTCTTCATAGACGGTGGAAGAGGATACCGTCGAAACATTTATCGGTCCCCGTACCTTCACATCGTAGCGTTTAGCGAAAACCGAAGCGTTCCATTTCTCCGAAGGTTTGAACTTGTACGACAATCCGGCCACGTTTTTGACGTTTGTTCGTCGCATAAAGGTAGCGGCAGTGCTGGTTTCCGAGTTGGCGGCGGCGTCCGTAGCCTTGCGGCTGTAGTCGCTAAAGAGGTTGTTCAGCGCGAAGTAATGCTTGTCGGTGATTCGGTAACTCAGATTGGCGGTGGCATGAAAATTTTGGTTGTCGTATTCGCTCATGGAATATTGCCCTTCTCCCTTAGTCCTTTTCTGCCGGTATTCGCCCTTCCAGTTGTACTGCCGCGCCAGCGTATCCATGTTGTTGTTGTGGGAACGGCTGTAGTTTGCCGTCAGGGAGAAATTCAGGTTCGGCGCTATCAGGTTTCGTTTTTCGTAGTTGAGCGAAGGAATGATATTTTCGGAATTCCGTTCGCGTCCTCCATAAACGATTTTCATCAGGTTGGCATGTTGGATATCCGCTTTTTCCTGACTCAGCGTAACGCTTAGCAACAAACGGTCAGCCCACGACTTGCGTACAACGCCCGTCCTGAAAATCAGCGCTTCGTTGTGGTAATTGTCGTGAAACCGCCTGAACCAGTATTCTTCCGACGAATAGCCGTTGGTGCTCAAGTCGAGCAGTTGGCTCTTTACCTTGTAACTGTTGTCGGAATAGTTTTGGTAAGCGGTAAGCTGGAAAAGAAAGCCGTTTTTGGTGGTATGCCCGGCGTTGAGGTTGGATTTATGGGTATTGAACGAACCGTAGGAATAGGAGGCGTCTATGTAGGTGTTGCGCGTTTGGCGGGTAACGATATTGATAGCGCCGCCCAGCGCATCCGCCCCCAGTTCTATCGGCACAACGCCCTTATAAACTTCGATCCGTTCGGCAAGATGGACAGGGATATTGTTCAGTTGAAACGACGCTCCGAAGCCTTCCATCGGCATACCGTCCATAAATATTTTGATGTGCCGCCCGCTGAATCCGTTGAGGGAGATTTGCGTGCGGGAGCCGACGCCGCCCGTTTCCCGTATCTTCACGCCCGAAACCCTGTCAAGTGCATGGGTTAAGCTCATGGATGTGTTGTGAAGCGGCTTGGCGTCAATAGCGACTACGTTGAACGCCGTCTCGTTCACTTGCCGTGCGGCGCTTTTACCCACCACCATCACCTCGTCCAGTTCCATGGCGTCGGTTTTCATAACGAGGTCCAGCGTCTGTTCCCCGCGCAGCGACAGGGGCTGTTCGACAGTGGCGTAGCCCATCGCGCGAACCGTCAAAACATATTCTCCGGCAGGGGCTGCGAGGCGAAATTTGCCGTTTGCGTCAGTTAGTACGCCGTAGCGCGTATCCTTAAAAAAGACGGAAGCGTACTCCACCGGCTCGCCCTCGCTGGAAACGATTCTCCCCGACAATCGGGCGCCGCTTTTCTGGGCAAAAACAGGGGTAATACACAAAACGAAAAAAAAGACCGACCATTTCAAGACTTTCATGATATTTCAACACATTTATAACGGCAAAACAACGCTCAAGAAACGGATGCTCCACAGCATGTTTTGCGGATGCAAAGGTCTTCACAAATTAAAACCGGTGCAATACTTAAAAGTAGGTATTTTTCTCCCTAAAAATACCTACTTTTAAGTATTGTTTTCAATTATATTTTTTTTATGACAGTAAGCGGCGTTGATTTTTTGTTTTGCCTTTTTTTCGATTTGCGGCGAGCGGAAAACGAGGTTCGAACTCGCGACCCTCAGCTTGGGAAGCTGATGCTCTACCGACTGAGCTATTTCCGCTTGTTTTGGGGACAAAGATAATCAATAGAATCGAAGGGACAAATATTTTTTTCTTTTTCGCAAAAAAATCCGTTCTTTGTCAAATGAACGAAGCGACCGTAGAAAAGCTTAAAGTGCTGGCAGAATCGGCAAAATATGATGTTTCCTGCTCTTCCAGCGGCACCGTAAGACGGAATGTCGCCGGCGGGATAGGGAATACCGTCGGGGGAATGGGCATTTGCCACAGTTTCACGGAAGACGGACGTTGTATCGCCCTGTTCAAAATCATGCTCACCAACATCTGCATCTACGACTGCGCCTATTGCATTAACCGGAGGACGAACGACATCCGGCGGGCTGCCTTCTCGGTGAGCGAACTGGTGGAACTTACCATTGAGTTCTACCGCCGCAACTATATCGAAGGCCTGTTCTTAAGTTCGGGAGTAGTGCGCAACCCCGATTATACGATGGAACGGATGGTAAAAATTGTAAAAGATCTGCGCACCCTGCACCGTTTTAACGGCTACATACATTTGAAAAACATTCCCGGATGCAGTCGCGAACTGGTAAACGAAGCCGGGCTGTACGCCGACCGCATGAGTGTGAACCTTGAAATACCGAGCGAACAGAACCTGAAGCTGCTGGCGCCGGAAAAGGACTACCGCACGGTGTTTACTCCCATGCGCTACATCCAGCAGGGAATGTTGCAAAGCCTCGAAGACCGCAAAAAATTCCGTCATGCGCCGCGGTTTGTTCCGGCAGGACAAAGCACGCAGATGATCATCGGCGCTTCGCCCGAAAAAGACCTCGACATCCTCCGCATTGCGGCGGCGCTCTACCGGCGTCCCAGCATGAAACGTGTTTACTATTCCGGTTATATCCCCGTTAACGATTATGATGCGCGGCTACCGGACGTCAAACAGGCTCCGCTGGTGCGCGAAAACCGCCTGTATCAAGCCGACTGGCTGATGCGTTTCTACGGTTTCGACGCCAACGAAATTGTCGACGAACATCATCCGGACCTGGAACCGAACATCGACCCGAAATTAGCATGGGCGCTTCGTCATCCGGAGTTTTTCCCGGTCGACGTTCATACCGCCGATTATGCCCTGCTACTGCGAGTGCCGGGCATCGGAACGAAATCGGCGCAACTGATCCTCTCGGCACGACGCTACGGACGGCTCAACTTCTCACAACTGAAAAAAATCGGCGTCGTCATGAAAAAAGCGCAATATTTCATTATTTGCCGCGAAATGCCGCTGCATATCTCCGTGCAGGACATTTCGCCCGAATATGTGCGACAGCGCCTGACCGAGCCGAAAAAACGCCGCCTGACGGCAACGGAAAACCAACAGTTGTCCATCCCTTTCCCGGAAACGCATGACCGTCTTCTTCTACGATCAAACATTTGACGGACTGTTGACTGCCGTTTTCGACGCCTACAGCCGAAAAGCCTTCCCCGTCGAACTGCTGAAAACAGGAGAAGCAAGGCCTTTGTTTGCAGAGGAATGTCATCTCGTCGTCACCGGTACCGACGAGGCCAAACGGGTATGGGCGGCATTGCGGAAAAAACTGCCGCAGGCAACCTGCAACATGTTGAAACTCGTCTGGCTGTCGGAAGTAGAAAGAAGCGACGCCCTGCTGTTCCGCTATATCTGCAAAACTTTTGATAACGCATCATCCATCGCCCTGAATTTCGGCGATTCCGATATACTCGAAGTGAGAAACCTTGCCCGAAAAGTAGCTCATGAAGCTATGTATTTGAAACAGTTCGTACGCTTTCAAAAAGCGGCGGACGGCATCTTTTTTGCTCCTGTCCGCCCCTTGTACAATGCCTTGCCGCTGACCGTCGACCATTTTTCCGACCGTTTTTCCGGTCAGCAGTGGGTCATTTACGACCTGCGACGAAAATACGGCTATTATTACGACCTGCAACATGCGGAGGAAATCGTCTTTAACGGCGACGACCGCATCCTGAACGGCAAACTGGACGAATCGCTGATGGCTTCCGACGAAAAACTGTTCCAAAATCTCTGGAAAAACTATTGCAAAGCGCTCACCATCAAAGAACGCCTTAACCCGCGGCTTCAGCGCCGGAACATGCCCGTCCGCTTCTGGCAAGACCTGACCGAAAAAGGCTAAACGTTGGTCGATTCCTTCTTTTATTGAGGCGCTATACCTCTGCGAAAGCACGAAAGCACGAAAGCACGAAGGCACGAAGGCACGAAGGCACGAAGGCACGAAGGCACGAAGGCACGAAGGCACGAAAGCACGAAGGGAAGAAGCGGTGCAGCGGCGTCCTGCGGGACAACTTTGTGTTACTTCTGCGACTTCGTGGTTTTTTTAACCACAAAGGGCACGAAGTTTCACAAAGTAAAAAAAACTTTGTGTTACTTCTGCGACTTCGTGGTTAAATAAAGTCCCGCAGGGACTTAGCATATATGTGATGGATAATTTGGCGTATGGTCATAATGTAACAGATGATATTGTTTTTTTTCGTAATTTTGTTGCTTCGGTACGGAAAGTCGGCAGAAAGGAACCGGGAAAATAAATAATAAATAGTGGAACATGAATAATTAATAATCTAATCATAAATCAAATGAAAATACTGTTTTTTCACGCAAAGAGCGGAGTGTTCATCGCTTTTATTTGTTGC
>JAIRLS010000003.1 GCA_031259205.1 Bacteroidales bacterium
TAAAACTTGATCTGGTCATATCCTCCGCCCGTTGGCATGGGATTGCTGGTGTTCACGGCCGTGAAGCCGGGGAAGCCAATCGTTTCCGCCATGCGCGGGTCGCGGTTCTTAAAGATTTCGCCGAATGTCTTTGTTGCGTATCCCACCGTTGTGGTGAACGGTGTACCGTCTTTCATCAGATAAGTCTCAACTAATGCGCGGCTCAGTCCGTAATCGTTGCCCTTGACGCGGTCGGCGCCGTTATTTCTCTTCGGGGACAGAAAATCGCTCCATTGAATGACTTCGGAATTGCCTGACAGGTTCTGCGACTGGAACAGGGCGCGATATGCCGTAGAGACATAGATGCCGCCGTCCGCTGCAAATTCTTCTGCCGGAACGCCCTCCGTACTGATGGAGAACAGACCGCTGTTTATAATTTCTTCGCTTGCCGACAGGGAGCGTTGCAGGAAGCCGTTGGCCGAAGCAGCCAGACCCAGTTCGGAATGATACTTGCGATAAGTCCCTTCGTACAGGCAGAAGCGCGACAGCAAAGCCAGCACACTGTATTTATGGATGCGGGTTTTATTCCCCATCGCCTCGCCGACGTTTGCCGCCGCAAATTCCAGGTCTTCCATAATTTTGTCGACCACAAATTCGCGCGGATCGGCGACTCTGTATACATCGGGGTCGTCGCTGCCTAACGCCTTGTCTGTCCAGGGGACGTTGGAATAGAGTTGCACCTTCCGGATGTAGAAAAACGCCCTCATGTATCGTGCGATGCCGATACAATTATTGATTTCCGTTTCGTTGCCGGTGGCTTTTCCCGCGTTTTGGAGGAAGAAATTCACGCTGCGCAGGCTGCCCCAGTTATCCCATCCGGTGGCGGTCTCAGCCGAGAGTTGTCCGTACAGCATCTGCCACGTATCGCCCATAGACGTTTTGAAAGTGACGTCGTCCGATTCATCGTCGTTGTAAGAGCCTACCGCCATCAGATGGCTGTCGTCGTACAGGCCGTAAATATACGTTTGCAGGTCGGTTACGTTGTTGAAAAAACCGCCTTCCGTAATGCTCGTTTTCGGGAATCTTTCCATAAACCCGTCGTTACATGACGTAAGCAGCGCAATGGCCCCGAATAATCCTATGATATATGATATCTTTTTCATCTTATGATCGTTTTAGTTGTTATAAAGTTAAGTTTAAACCGAAAGAATATACTTTTTGCTGGGGATATTCAGCGCCCCGGTACAGTCCGTTCAGTATTTCCGGGTCAACGCCGGCGGCCTGAATATGAGAAATGGTAAACAGGTTTTCGCCATTGAAGAACAGGCGGAGGCCGCCAATCTTCCATTTGTTCGTTATCCGGGTCGGAATCGTGTAGCCGATATTCAGCGTTTTCAGCCTCAGATAGGAAGCATCCTGCAAATAGCGTGTCTGCGGAGTAGCCAGTTCGTCTTTTGTTCCGGTCACGCTGTATTCTTCGGCGATGATACTTTTCATCCGGGGGAAGAAGGCATCCTGGCTCGGGTTCTCTTCCGTCCAGCGGTCATAGTTTTTATGTACAGGCGCGGTCCATGGCTCGGCGTAAACGCCCCAGAACGTATTTGTCTTCGCATTTGGATACCAGTCACGTTTGCCGATGCCCTGGAAGAAGAGCGACAGGTCGAAGCCTTTCCATGCAGCGTCTGCCAGGATGGAATAAGGCAGGCGGGCGCTGCTGTTGCCGATGATTTTGCGGTCGCCCGGGTCGTCGACCGTATTGTTCCCGTAGGTAACGGCGCCGTCTCCGTTTATATCCGCAAATTTCAAGTCGCCCACATAAAACAGGTATCTTGTATCATTGGAGCCGACCGCTGTCTGGTCTACTTTCAGTTTGTTGTTCGCGACGTCCGTAAAATCGTCTTCCGTCAGATATCCGAGCGTGGTCAAGCCCCAGATTTCGCCGATTTCTTTTCCCTCGTAATGGTTGGGCGATCCGTTGAAATCGTCGGGGAGAAGGCGGTTCGAGTCATATTTGGTGATCCATGCACGGCTGTCGGCAAGCATAAAGCGGAGGCCCCATGCAAACGGAGCATTGCCGGCGCTGAATACGTCCCGGTAGCCGACGGTCAGTTCCCAGCCTTTGGTTTTCAGGTCGGCAGCGTTGGTGCTCGGAGCGCCTGCGCCGTAGAAAGCCGGCAACTGTTTGAGTTGCGTCAGCATGCCTTCCGTGTAGCGGGTATAAATATCAAACGAAAGGTCGAATTTATTCCCGAAGAGCGAAAGGTCGACGCCGCCGTTCACCGTGCGGACTCTTTCCCAGGTCAAGTCTCCGGCGACTGTACCGGGTTGAGTAACCTTCAGCGGCTGCGCTCCGTCGATCACATTCCCCATAGTTCCGGAGCCCATGCCTGCGACATAAGGATAATAACTTCCTAACGCCTGATTGCCCAGTGCCCCGTAAGAGCCGCGGAATTTCAACTGATCAATTTTCAGACTTTTCATCAGTTCTTCCGTGAAACTTTCTCTTGAAATAACCCAGCCCAGCGAACCGGAGGGGAAAAAACCGAAACGGTCTTTTTTGGGAAAACGGGAAGAGCCGTCGTACCGTCCGCTAAATTCGGCAATATACCTGTTGTCGAAAATATAGTTCAAGCGGTAGAAAGCGCTGCGCAAAGCAAGTTCGTTTATGCTTTGTTCGACATAATCTTCGCCGGTAGCCAGCTGGATGGTAGGCAAACCTGCGCTGATAAGCCCCTCTTTCCGTGCAGTCGTAGATTTAAGGTAGAGTTCTTCCTGATTGAATCCGACAACGGCGTTTACAAAATGCTTTTCGGCAAACGTTTTATTAAAGTCGGTGTAGACGTTGTACACCGTGTAATTATTCAGTTTGCTGACGGTTTGGGCGGAGCTGACGTTGCTTCTCGTATAGGTAATATTCCCCGGCATGTCACTGTATGCGACGGGGATCGTCGCTTTATCGATGCTGTTGTAGTATCTGCGATAGTTCGCGTCGGCTTTAATGCTCCACACGTCTTTCAGCAGGTCGATTTTCGTATTGAGCGTCACCTGCGTTTCATAGACATTGTCTTCCGCATCGCCGCCGTTTTCCAAGGTTCCAAGCGTTTCCGCCAGTCCGCTGGGCAACGTTCCGTCGGGATGCGCATAAGCGGGTGTGTTGCAGTCCATTCCGACGACTGTGGAGTAGAGCGAGCTGCCCCCCGTTTCGTCCAGTATGGAGGGATACTTGTAGTTTGAATTTACGAAAGAGATGTTTGTGCCTACATTCCACCATCTCGTCAGGTTATAATCGCCAATGGCGCGAATGTTGTAACGCTTCAACCCGTTTTCGTATTCGACAAGTCCGTTTTGCTGGTAGAAAGCGGCGCTAACCATGTATGAACCTTTTTCGTTTTTTTGCGCAATGCGGGCATTCGCGTTGTAAGTGGGGGTTATTCCTTTATAAACGACGTCTACCCAGTCGGTTGATTCGTAATACCCCCATCTGTCGGGATTATAGATGCCACCCTTGTCGCTTTTGTGAGGAATAATCCTGGGCAGCTACGGGTCTGCGGCCACCTGCCTGGCATATTCCACTTCGGATTCGTTGTATACGATACGTCCGCTGCTGAGGTAATACGGATAGCAGGACAATCGCGTCAAGTCCATAAAACCGGCCACATCGGTAACGATGTCCGGCGTATTATACATTTGCCGGATGCCGTACGTCAGGTCGGCATTAATTTCCAGCTTGGCGCTTTTTGCCTTTTTCGTCGTAATCAACACTACGCCGAAAGCTGCTCGTGCACCGTAAATAGCCGACGCCGAAGCATCTCTCAACACCGAAACGTTTTCAATGTCGGCCGGATTGATACGCGAAAGTTCCGCGGACGTCACCGGTACGTTATCGACCAGGATAAACGCGCTGCCGCCATTTATTGACGTGTAACCGCGGATGTTAATATCAGGCGTATAATTTGGGCGTCCGCTCGTCATGTTAATGTTGAGGTTGGGCGCCGCTCCCTGCAGCGCAAGGTTTACATTCGCCGCCATCCTGTTTTCAAGCAATTTTCCGGATACGGAAGAGACCGAACCCGACAGGTTTGCTTTCTTTTGCGTTCCATACCCGACGACGACGACTTCCTCTAATGTCTTTACATATTCTAAAAGCCTGATTATGAGAGGTTTACCCCCCCCCCCCCCCACTGACGTCGGATGGTACGCTGACTTCCTGCGTAAGATATCCGATATAGGAGACTTGCAGCACGGCGTTGTCCGCTACGTTCAGCGAGAAGTTTCCGTCTGCATCGGTCACGGTTCCGTTTGTCGCCGCGCCTTTCTCGATCACGTTCACACCGATGACAGGTTCGCCGGTTGTTGCGTCGATCACTGTACCGGTGATTGCCTTTTTTTGTGTGGGGCTGAAGCTTGGCGTCGCCGTTTTTTTGTGTACGATAATGTTATTATCTCTCATTTCAAAAGTTACATCCTGTTTCGCAAGGATTTGCTTCGCCGCTTCGGAAACAGGCTGTTTTTTCAGTTTTACAGAAACAGTTTTCTGCGTGTCCACATCGCCGGATTCAAATACGAAAAAATAACCATAATCTTTTCTCAATATTTCCATGGCGTTCTTCACCGTCGTATTGCTTAGGTTGAGGCTTATGTTTTGGGGCCATAGCGTCAAATTAAGGCAGAATAATAACATGGTTATCCAAATAACCTTCTTTTTGTTTTTCATAAGTGTTTATAATTTATTAGTAAAGTAAGATAAAAATAAATTTATTAATAAAAAGATTGCCGGGAAAGCAGGTTTTTCATATATTTGCGCCTACTTTCGGGATTTCTCAAAATAAGTAACCGAAATTTTAAATCGGGAGATGTCTTGTCTTTGTCTCCCGGTTTTTTTTATTTCGATCGGATGGTTGAAGGAGGTGTTTTTAACTGCTGTTCATAATTCGTAAGTTTTAAGGGTTAATATTGATTTTTCTATGGGCTTAAAATGATCTCGCTGTTTTGTATGTGGTATTTCAGTTTGCCGGTTGATGCCATCGCGTCGAGAATGTCGTTTATAGACTGTTTTTTCCGGATGAAATTGCCGTAAAAACGCAACTGTTTCATTTCCGGCGTTTTCATGATGATTTTCACGTGGTAGCTTCGTTCTAATTTTTTCACAATATCGCCGAGCAGTTCTTCGTCAAAAAAGACATAACCGTTTATCCATTCAGCCGTGTTATCCGCGTTTATTTTGGAAACGAGCATTTTGCCGTTTTTTTTATCTATAATCACTCTCCGGTCGGGATGAATACGCACGTTTTCTCCTGTATGGATGTTGTTTATCAGGATCAATCCTTCGAGAAGGCTGATTTCGGCTTCGTTGTCGTCGCTGTAATTTCTGAAATTGAATTTCGTGCCAAGTACCCTGACGGACGTTTCCTCCGTCAACACATTAAAAGGCAGGCGTTCGTTTCGCGCAACCTCGAAATATCCTTCGCCGCTTAGCCTTACGTCCCGCTCTTTTATGCCGAATCCTTGCGAATAAGTGATTGTTGTTCCTGCGTTTAACCATGCGAGTGTTCCGTCCGGCAGAAACGTTTTTGTCGTTGATCCCCACGGCGCTTCAATGACAATGTCCGTCAACGCGTTTTCGAAATGCCTGTTTCCCTGTTTGAAAGAAATGTACGATACAAGGAACAGCGTAGCCACGGCGACGGCTATTTTCCATACGAGGCTTTTTACTTCAGGTTTCTTTGTTTTTCTGTCGATCGCTGTTTTCCGGTTCAGGAATCTCCCGTATGCTTTTTCAGAATCATAGCGCGACATGTCTGCCGCAAGCGAAGAAAACCATATATCCTGCATGGACGTTAAATAACGCCTGTTTTCCTCCGAGGCTGCAACCCAGGCATCTACTTCGTCTGTCTGTTCTGCCGTCAGGTTTCCTGAAAAATAACCGGCAAGCAGTTCGTTGATATGTGAATATTTTTTTGCCATACATTTATATAACAGTTAAAATGTAGGACAGGGTAGTGAAAAACGGAAAAAAATCACAAATGTTCCGAAAGATACTTTCGCAGTATCGCCAAAGCGTTTTTCATGTGATATTTCACCGTATTGACCGAGATATTCAAATCGGATGCAATTTCCGGATATGATTTCCCTTCAAAGCGGCTTTTTTCAAAAACAGCCTTACATTCTGCCGGCAGTTTGTTTACGGCTTTATTTACTTCATCCTCCATTTCTTTTTCAATAAGGTTGGCATCCGGATATTCATCCGGATCCGGAATATCCGGACAGGACATTCCATTTTTTTTCAGGACGGAAAAAGATATTTCTTTCTTTTCGTGCTTCAGTTGAAGGTGATTGATGCACCGGTTTTTGACGGCTCGTATCAAATAGTATCTGATGGGAGAAGTGATCGTCAACATTTCCCTGTTCTCGTAAATATGCAGAATCAAATCGTCCGCAACGGACTGCGCGAGGAAATCGTCTTTCAGAAATTCGTATGCGATACGGCATAGTAAAGCATAATGGTGATCGTACAGATATTTATATGCACGATTGTCTCCATTTTTCAACAAGTCGATTATTACTTGTTCTTTGCCATTCATTTTCTTTTGTATGAAAATTTTGCTCCAAAGATAGCTGTTTTTTTAAATATCCATTGCAAATAAAACGGAGAAAAACTGTTTTAACACTCACGGCAATAACGCTTAGCAACAAAATCTAAAATATACGTTGGTTTTAGCCAAGATACCCCCAGAGTTTATAATACAGATGAAGAACTTCGAGCCGACGGATTATTAAAAGAAGATTCCATTGCTTCTATTGCAGATTTGAGTTTTCCAACTTTTATTTCGGATTTGTTGCAAATCTATACCGACAGATTTGGAACAGGAAGATTTACCTGATATTTATCCGCTAAGAACAGGTTTATATCTCTTTGATTGGAGAGCGAACGCAATTCGCAAACTTCATTGCAGGAAAATTCGGGAATAGTGAATTTTTCAATAAAATTTTTCTGATAACAAGGATAACCGCCTTCAATCGAAACGCTTGTCCGGCTTATATAATAGTGCATGATTTC
>JAIRLS010000033.1 GCA_031259205.1 Bacteroidales bacterium
TGATACGCAGTCTTGTCTGCACAGTTAGTGCCTTCTGCGAATAAATGACAAGCGAATTTTTCATATTCATCTTCCAATAAGGATGGATTGTTGTTATTCTCTTTTATCAAAAGAAAAAAACGTGTTTTTGTAAATTGTTTCATTTTGTATATCATTTATGATAAAAAATAAAAGACGCTTGTTTAAGCGTCTTTTATTTTAACGATTTGTAATTTGCCGCTGTTTTACAACTCCCTTATCCAAATATTACGGAAGCTCACCGGGTCGCTCGGGTCGCCATGGCTTTGCAGGACAACCGGTCCGGCGCCATGCCGCTCAATCCTCGGGAATCCGATATATTCGGTTGTCCCGGTAATCGTGGTGTTGTTTTGTACGACAATGCCATTGTGCAGCACCGTCACATGCGGAGGGATGCGATAGGTCCCGTCTTCCTTAAACACCGGGGCGGTATAAATAATGTCAAACACATTCCACTCCCCGGGCTTGCGCATGGCGTTTACCAAAGGCCGCGACTGCTTATAAATACTTCCGGCCTGACCGTTTGAATAGGTCTCGTTCACATAACTGTCCAGAATCTGCACCTCGTATTTTCCCTGCAGGAAAACACCGCCGTTCCCGCGCGCCTGGCCTTCGCCCGTGATATGGACAGGCACACACCATTCAATATGCAACTGGAAATTTTCGAACGACTGTTTCGTTTGAATATTGCCATGCTTCTTGTCTACTGTAAACGTACCATCGCGGTTTACAATCCATCCGGCAGCGCCTTTTGTCTCCGCGTTCTCCCATGCGGACAGGTCTTTTCCGTCAAACAAAACGATGGCGTCCGACGGCGCAGAATTAGTCCGTATGTCCCCGGGTGTTACAACCGTTGGCTGCGGCAACCAAAATTCCGACATGCCCGGTTGCATTTCTTCCGGCTCGGGATACGTCTTCTGGGCATACACACCTGATGCAGCGCAGATAAATAGCACGCTGAAAAAAGATTTCAGGATTTCAAAATTTAAAGGTTTCATATTGTTTTTGTTTTTAAATTAGTCACATTAAATAATTAGTCACATTAGCACATTGTTCTTAGAGATTTCCCCCATCAGCCACAAGGTGCCGGCGACCATCGGGGTCCAGTATTCCGACTGGCTAAAAGTAATATCGGGAAGAAGCTGGGGCTGATCCGTTGCGTCGCCGGTAAGGCCGTTCATGACTGCGCCCGGCAAAATCGGCGTGCCCGGCCGGAATGCGGCAATACAGCCAGACATGTGCGGCGGATGATTATGCCCAACGTCAATAATGGTGGAACTGCTGAACGGGTTAGCGCCAATAATCCAGTCGAGCTGCCGCTGGGCAACCGCTTTCAGTTGGGCGTCGCCCAGCACAGCCGCCGCTTTCATCAACCCAACGCCGGCCAGGGAGATGTTCGCATTGATGCCTACCCACCACCCGTCGGGCCAGGGATACATAAAATACCGGTACCAGTACCGGTCGATTTTCCTGTTTCCATGCGGATACGCTTTCGAAAACAGTCCGTAGGGTACAAGCCCGAAGCTGTTTCGCGCGGAGAAGAATGACAGGTAGCGGACGCAATAATCCGTGATCATCTTTTTCCACTGCGGCACATCGGCGTGCCGGGGAAAGGCCTGCACCAGGTCGCACAATGATATCAACTCGAAATGCACCTGGAAACTGTTTTTATAAGGTTCGGGGTTGGACAATGAAGTATGGAAAAACCCTCCGGCGCCACCGTCCCGGCTGCCGGCCTGCAAGTCCTGTAGCAGCGAAGCCTTTTGCGCCGCGAAATCCCGGTACACATTCCGTTTGGTGGCTTTATACAGTTCGAGGCCGGCCTGCATGGACGCGCCGAGCACCCCCACTTTCGGCACGGTATCCTCGCCTTGGCACCACTCGAAACACCGGATGGCGGCCTGCAGGCATCTTTCCGAATAGGCCGGGTCGCGGTGTTTGGCAAGCCTTGCCATGATGGCTTCCGACATGACGAAATTGTACTGGGAAATCAGGTCGGTGGGCTTTGTCTGTATAATCCGGTCGTCTTTTGTCCCGAAAATCAACAGTTCGACTTCTTTATTTGACGTGTCCAAGGCCAATTCGCCGGCCGTCGGTCTGACGAAGTGCAGTTCGCCGCCTTCCTCCCCAATCTCGTTATCTGTCCACCGGTTGCTGTCAAACCCCTTTTCCACCTCGCCGCCGATATGGTGCATCACATAACCCTGCGGCTCCTGCATGTTCAGGAAATACCGGTTGCCCCACAGCAGTTCGTCATAAATCGTCTCCCGGCCGGGGTCATTTTCATCTAATAATTCATACGTTTTCGAAAGGCCAATCATCCCGTAGATGGTGGCGCTGACCCATTTTCGCAGGTCGGTAGCGTCGTGCCAGCCGCCCGTGACGTCCTGATGTTTGCCGTTGTCGAGCCGCACCCCGTCGTCGAGGTGGCAGGGCGATAAATAGCCTGTTGTACTTGCCCCGCAGCGTTGCAGCGAGAAGTAGCCCACGATCATATCCATGGGCGACCGGTAAACCGTTCCGGAAATTTGGAACGGCCACGAGCGCAACGTGTCGGATTTGATGTAGTAATGTCCTTCCTGCGTAAGGGCGCTGAAATCGCCGGTGGAATAGTCGCCGAAGTCGCAGGTGCGTGGCGTAAACCGGCCTTCGAAAGCGACCTGCTGGCTTTCCAGATGAATGACCTCGTATTTGCGGTTGAGCAGTCCTTTGGTGACGACGATTTTTCCCGCCCCGGGCACGTATCCGGCCTGATTAATCCATAAGTCCACGTTCAACTCCCGCGAAAACCGCTGGGCG
>JAIRLS010000073.1 GCA_031259205.1 Bacteroidales bacterium
CCGTCAGCAGCAGTATGTTCCAAAATGGAACATACTGCATTTTCTTCCAATTCGTCTGACTTAAAGATATTTCTCAAATGTTTGGTTACGGCAGGGCGCTGCGTACCAAATAAACAGGCTATCTGTTCCTGCATTAACCACACCGTTTCCTCTTCCAAGCGTACATCCAGTTGCGTATCACCGTTTGGAGTTTGATAAATTACAATTTCTCCTCTATTCATATCTATTTATTTTTTAATCCAATTACAAACTTGTCAATCGCATCCTTTTTGATTTGCGAAACGCTTTTGTCCGTCTTCGCAATACGCTTGATGATGGCGCGTTCAAAGAAATTCATTTTCTCGAACTGAAATTCGCCTCCGGCAAAACACTTGGATACGGCGTATTCGTACAGTTCCTGCGGATAGGCCTTTGCCAGTTCCTGCTGTTGTTTGGCGCTGTCCGGTTCCATCCCGCAAACAAACAGCGCCAATCGCTTTTGTTTCAATGCTTCGATGTTTTCTTTACAGAAACATTGCATCGTTTTGGATGGTGCGCTTGCATAGATGGACGTCCCTAATATAATCCCTTCAAAAGAATTGACATCGGGACATTTTTCTTTTTTCAGGTCAATGATTGAGACCTGATTGCCGGTTAAGCGTTCGGCAATCATTTGTGCAACCTTTTCGGTTGTTCCGTGTTTGGACGTGTAGATAATCGCTGTTTTCATACACTTGTATATTTATACTTCTTGATTTTCCTTATCTCCTAACTTCTAATCATTGCATAACACTCATTGTCCAGCACAACTCCGTCATAACGCTCTTCGGCGAGGTGAAGCAACCTTTCGTATTGGAATCTGCATTTTTCATATTTTATTATCATATAAAATTTGTCATAACCGGTGTTTCGTACTTCGGTATTTCGATGCCTGCTTTCCGTCCGGCGTCGATGCACTTTATCAGCCACGCCATGTTCATCGCAAGGGTTTGCATGACCTGCAAGCCTTCGAGGTCTTGCCGTATCTCTTCGGGTTTGTTGCCGTGCACCACATTCCAGTACCGCGAGGGTACGATGGGCATGTTACAGTCGGTCATGTACTTGTTTAACTGGTCGAGCGTGGCTGTTCCTCCGCTTCTGCGGCAAGTCGCCACCGATGCGGCTGGCTTTCCGGCAAACAGGTTTCCGTTGAACTCGTCGATAAAGAACACACGATCCATAAAGGAAGTCATGCCGCCCGATGCTCCGGCGTAGTGAACGGGTGTACCGAAAACAAAACCTTCGTACTGGGGTATCTTTTCCGCCATGTCGTTTACAATGTCGCCCCGGAAACACTTGCGGTTGCCGATGCACTTGCCGCAACCGATGCAGCCTGCAATCGGGTTATTGCCAATCCACAGGATATTGCTTTCTACCCCGTTTTTCTTCAAGGTGTCCTGTATCTCCGTGAGGACGGTGTAAACGCAGCCCTGCTTGTTCGGGCTGCCGTTTACCAATAAAACTTTGTGTGCACTCATGACTGTTCTACGGTTTCCGGTTTGTTCTTTTTGGATAATAATTCACCTCCCACACCTATGCTGTCCAGTTCGTATTCCCTGAAAAATACATAAATGGTATGTTTGGGCATATTCAATACTTCGGCGGCTAAGTCCGTCATTTCCTTAGACAGTTTGGCTTTCTGCTCTTTGCCTAATGGCGCTACATCTAATGTGATTACCGGCATAATTTTACTGTTTAAATTCTATGATTATATTACTGATTTTTAGAATTTACATTCAAACTTTCAATCCACTGCGATATGCCGTTCTTAGTCTCGCTGCCCGAAAATCGCCTGCCGGACATCCAGTTTATACCGGGCGCAAGTGCGTGCAAATTTGTATCACTTGTTCCGATTCCGCTTGAACCGGAAGTGCAGAACGGCACAATCGTTTTGCCTGAAAAATCATACGTTTCAAGAAATGTGTAAATGATTTTCGGCGCTTGCCCCCACCAAATTGGATAGCCCAACAGGATAACGTCATATTTCTCCATATTTTCCATTCCATTTTTGATAGCTGGACGAGCGGAAGGATTGTTTTGTTCCCTGTTTGCGCGGCAGTCGTCGTTTGAATAATTCAAATCGGCTGAGGTGTAAGGCACTTCAGGTACGATTTCGTGAATGCCGGCGACGAGTATATCCGCCGCATATTCAGCCAAGCGTTTTGTTGTTCCCGTACAGGAAAAATATACGACTAACACCCGCGACTGTTCCTTATCATCATTTACATCATTTGGCGTTTCCTCGCAGGAAGCAAAAATGAGCATCGCTGACAATAAAAATGCCATTATTAAAAAAGGACGTTTCATGTTTTTTATTTTAAATTTTGTCTTTATTCCCGTTTTATATTAAACTATTGACAAGTTCCGCAACTTTATTGGCGTGCGCAATTGCCTTTTCTTTCATTACCGACAGCGCATTTGCCTCATTTCGATTTTGGTAAGAAACACCGCCTGTATAAACAAATCCCGCAAACTCCATTTTCGTCAAAGCACAAGTTGCCTTAATCGCAGGAAAGAACTCCTCAATTTCGTAACCCATAAGTGCATTTTTATGATAAAGTTCTTCCGGCGCACCTGTTGTGAATGAGGCTATTAATTTTTTACCCGTCAATCTGTCTCCTGTTGAGCCGTGCGAAAAGCCGTGTTGAAAACTCTGCTCCATCCATCTCTCTAAAATAGAAGGGAAATGATACCAAAACACGGGGAATTGCAGAATAATAATATTTGCATTAACCAATTTTTGCTGTTCTGCCAAAATATCAATCTGATAATCCGGATACAATTTATCAAGATAATCAATTTCTGCCGCGGGGAACAATTTTTTATATTCTTCCAAGATTGTTTTGTTTGCCACTGAATCGTTAAGGTCCGTATGACCGGATACAATAAGAATATTTTTCATTTTAATATCGGTTTTATGTTTATTGATTTACCTTATTATATTCCGTATCACTTACCGGCTCGAACCAATCGCTTTCTCCCTGATTGATTGCCAAATGCACAAACCAACTGTCGCGTGTTGCACCGTGCCAATGCTTTACGTTTGCAGGGATATTAACGACATCGCCCTCTTTGAGTTTCTTCGCGGGTTTGCCAAATTCCTGATACCAACCCTCGCCGCCCGTTACAAGCAAAATCTGTCCGACTTTGTGCGAATGCCAGTGATTACGGCATCCGGGCGCAAAGGTTACATTGGCAATCGGCGTGTTGAACGGATTGTCTGTCGAAATCATTTTCAGCCAGGCATCGCCGATAAACCAAGCCGGATTGACAGGCTCACCAAGCGGAAAAATAGTTGATTGAGAGAGATTTGTATGCTTTGCCGTATCGCTTTCCGAATAAACTTCCTTTACGATATTGAAAGCACTCCACGCTTTTGGCCACCCCGAATAAAATGCTTGTTGCGTAATGATTTCGGCGATTTCCTGCTGCGACAAACCA
>JAIRLS010000135.1 GCA_031259205.1 Bacteroidales bacterium
TTTATGAATCCCCTAACGGGGAACAGGGAAAAACGGAATCCTCTTTTTTCTATTGATATTCTTCCCCCTCCGGGGAAGATATGCGTCGGCACAAAATCATACCGCGCAAAGTATAAAACGACAGTCCACCGGACGGCTTCGGGCGTCGCCCCCGCAATGGCCGCTGTGACAAACCGAAACTGCGACATTTTGAAATGCCCCCTGACAACTAAGCGGTTAAAGCGGTAAAACACTGCTTGCCGGTAAGTTACAAAAAATCCGCATATCTCCCCGAAAACACGCCGGAACTCCGCATACCTTCTTCCGGCAGGGCAAAAAGACTTTTTTCCGGTGGAAAAACATTCATTTACGGCAACTTCCCTGAGCGAGTGCGTATCCCGTCAAACATTACAGTAAGGCGGACAATAATGATTTCATCCGGAATCATTCTCTTTGCAGTCGTAAAAATAATTATCTCTTCTCTGTAAAAAAAACTTTTTTTCATTTTATGCGCTTGAAAAACTCACGCTTTTCATGTACTTTTGCAGTCGTAAAAAATAATTATAAAATTTAATCCATGCACCGTTTACTGATATTGCGTTTACTTTTTGCCCTGTCGCTCCTGTGCTTTCTTTTTCCGCAACGGGCGTTTCCCGCTTCATCCATCACGCCGTGCGACTTGCGCTGTGAATATATGCCGTATCCGTTAGGCCTGGACGTAGCCGTTCCGCGCTTTGGGTGGACATTTCTTTCCGACGGGCGCAACCAGTGGCAGTCAGCCTGCGAACTGATCGTCGGCGACAGTCGAAAGGACGTTGAACGATTAAAAGGCAACATGTGGGAAAGCGGAAAAATAAACAATTCCCGGAACATACAGGTCGCTTACGGCGGCCAACCGCTGAAATCTTTTACGCGCTATTTCTGGCGTGTCCGTGTATATGACCGTAACGGCGTCGCCTCGGCATGGAGCGCTCCGGCATGGTTCGAAACGGCCATGCTCAGTCCCGACGACTGGAGCGCCGTCTGGATTGGCGACGGCAAGCCGCAACCTGCCAACGACAAGGATTTTTACAGGGATGACCCTGCCCCTGTATTCAGGAAAATTTTTGAAACCCAAAAAAAAGTAACGGCAGCGCGGCTTTACCTGTCGGGGCTTGGATACTGTGAAGCCTCCATAAACGGCGAAAAAATCGGCAACCGCGTGTTAGACCCCGGATGGACGGCCTACCACAAGCAGACGCCGTATGTTACCTGCGACGTTACAGGCAAGGTAAAAAAAGGGAAAAACGTTTTGTGCGTCATGCTGGGTAACGGCTGGTACAACCCCTTGCCCCTGCGCATGTGGGGGCGTTTTAACATTCGCGATGCATTAACCGTAGGACGCCCATGCCTGAAAGGAGAACTGCACATTGTCTATTCCGACGGCTCGAAAGACGTGATTCCCACCGGAGAAGACTGGCAGGTAACGCCGGGCGCCATACTGCGTAACAGCGTGTACACCGGCGAACACTACGACGCCCGACGGGAGAAAAACTGGGGCAGCCCCGACGAAAATTTCGACGATATCAGGAACGCCGTCAAAGCGGAAGGACCGGCAGGAACGCTGGTAGCGCAAATACAGCCGCCGGTAAAAATAATCAGGGTGGTGAAGCCTGTCAGCGTGAGCGAACAGCCCAACCAGGGCGTATACCTGTTCGACATGGGAGAAAATTTTGCCGGCGTAGCGCGCATACGGGTAAAAGGGCCGGCAGGAACACGAATCGTGTTGCGTTACGGCGAGGACGTCAAGAAAGACGGAAGCATCAACGTGATGACCTCCGTAGCCGGACAGATCAAATCGGGCAACGGCGGCCCCGGCGCACCGGCGATAGCTTGGCAGGAAGACAGCTACACGCTGAAAGGAGGCAAAGAGGAAATATGGGCGCCGAGGTTTACCTTCCACGGCTTCCGCTACGTGGAAGTGACCGGCTGGCCCGGAATACCCGGCCTGAACAGTCTCGAAGGCCTGTGCCTGAGTGCGGATGTGGAACCGGCAGGCGAATTTTCATCGTCCAACGACATGTTCAACCGCTTGTTCGAAGTCATTCACCGGACATTCCGCAGCAACCTGTTCAGCGTACAGTCCGATTGCCCCGCCCGCGAAAAATTCGGATACGGCGGCGATATGATTTGCACGGCCAACACTTTTTCGTTCAATTACAACATGGCGAACTTCTACCGGAAAGTGCTTCGGGATAACATAAACGACCAGCGTCCGTCGGGCGCCATCACCGAAACGACGCCCTTCGTGGGAATAGCCGACTTCGGCACGGCGCCCAACGACGGGTCGGGACCCGTATCCTATCAGGCTGGATTGCCCTTCCTGATGAAACACATGTACGACTTCTACGGCGACAAGTCCGCAATAGCAACGCATTACGACGCGCTGCACAAATTACTGCAATACCTGATCGCACATTCGAAAAACAACCTGATCACCATTGATATCAGCGATCACGAGGCGCTCGACAAAAAGCCGCATGAACTCACCGCAGCAGCTTGGTACTACTATCACGCAAAACTGTTCGCCGACTTTGCCCGGATACTGGGAAAAGACGAGGACGCACAAAAATACGGCGCACTGGCAGACAATATCCGGCAAGCCATCATTACAAGCATGTTCGACGCCGCCACGGGCAAATTCCATAACGCTACCCAAAGCGCCCAGATATTCGGCTTGTGGTTCGACTTCGTGGAAGGGAAAGACCGCGAAGCCGCCTTCGACGCGCTGATGCAAGCGATTGCCGCCCGTAACGGACATCTGTCCACCGGCATATTTGCAACCAAAATGATGTTCGACGTCTTCCGGGAAGCCGACCGGAACGAAACGGCTTACCGTATCGCCAACCAGCGCGATTTCCCGGGATGGGGCTACATGCTCGAAAACGGCGCCACTACCCTGTGGGAAACATGGGCCTACTCCGACAACATTTTTTCCCAAAACCACCCCATGTTCGGTTCTATCGGCGAATGGTTCTACCGGTCGTTGCTGGGAATCAATCCCGCCGGACCGGGATTTGAAAAAATCACCATCAAACCGCAGCCCGCCGGCGACCTCACCTCGGCAAAGGGAAGCTACCGGTCGATTCGCGGACTCATCGCCGTCGAATGGCTCATCGACAAAGGAAAATTCTCCCTGAAAGTGAAAATCCCCGTCAACGTTTCCGCCGAAGTATGGCTTCCCTCGACAGACGGCGGAATAACCGAATCCGGCAAACCCGTTGAACAGTGCAGCGGCGTGGAAAAAGTGAAAACAGACGGGAAACATACCGTACTGTCGGTCGGATCCGGAGAATACTATTTCCTT
>JAIRLS010000261.1 GCA_031259205.1 Bacteroidales bacterium
TCGACGCCGAGTATCCGTGCAGCGAAATGATGGGCTGGGCGGCGTCCGCCTATCTCAAAGCGCTGGAGGTGATGCGGTATAATGTATCCCAAAATTCCGACAGTTTTTAAGTAGCATCCCATTCCCGTTCATGTTGTGCAAGTAATGATTTTTCTACAAAAGAAAAGATACATAAACTTTCGACATTCCACACATACCGATAAAAAGGTCTTGCAAAATTTGGCATTGCCATTTTCATATATATAAATGACCCTAATATGGAATTGAAAGAATATTTTGCAACGCAGGAAACCGTCAATAAAAAACGGTACGGTATAATCAGCAGGCACAGTGCAGAGGGCGTAACTCACAAATTTTGAACACTTAAAATTCCTATGGTTGAAAAATAAAAAATTGAATTTTATCCTTGTCGCTTCTTCCTAATTTTAGGGACGGTTTTTATACAGAAAACCTGTCGCGAAATAGAAAGCACATTCCGCTGCATGAAAACCGAATTTGAATGTACGCCTAATCTTTCACCCAAAAGGGCATCAACACGGAAGCCCAAATATATGACGCCCTTCAATTTAAACAGTCGCCCCTCCGGTATGAGAAAAAATCCGCCATCCCCCATTGATGAGGCGTTGCCGAAGCATACGCCTGATTACAGGAAAATTACGTAAATGAATGAGCCAAATTGGGTGAATTACTTATTTTTTAATTCTTCCACTTTTTTATTGACTGTATTCATGAGTTCTTCCGCTTTTTTTTCGGCTTCCTGTTCTATTTGTTTTGCTTTTGTTTCTCCTTCCTTGCGGAGTTTTTCGGCCAGTACTTTGGCGGCGGCTTTCTGAATGGCGTTTTTAGAAGCGGCTTCCTGTTCCAATTTGTTGGCGGCGGCATCGGCTTCCTTGCGTGTGGTTTCCGCAAGTTTCCCAGCCGCGCTGAGAAGTGCT
The DNA here is from genome assembly GCA_031259205.1 of Bacteroidales bacterium. Lineage (GTDB taxonomy): Bacteria > Bacteroidota > Bacteroidia > Bacteroidales > UBA4181 > JAIRLS01. The sequence goes on from JAIRLS010000261.1 coordinate 936, forward strand.
TCCTTCTGTTTTCCGACGTCTTCCAGCAGTTTGTCTATTTGGGCGGTCACATCTTCTTTTATCTCTTCTATTTTTTGAGTCACCACTTCTTTCACCTGTTCCTTCACCACTTCGGTGATATTGCTTACCATATCGCCCAGACTAAGTTTTACTTCCGGCTTAGTGACGGTTCCCCGGATAAGGCCTGTAAGCGTCAATTCTTTGATGGACGCCCCTCCCGGTAATGAACTGAGGAGATCGGCAGCGCCCACATCTGCGGAAGGTACGGAGACTTTCACGTCGTAATTGAGCGACATATCCAGTCCCTGACCGCCTGTCATGACCACTTTGGCCTGATGAGCGGAAAACAGGACAGGTTCTGTCATCACTAATTGCCCGTCTTTTATCTCAAATTTAATGTTCATATCATCCGGCGAAATGGTGCGCCATTTTTCGTTTTTCAGCAAATCGGCCATTGTGCCGAACAGTTTTGAATTGCGAAGTTCCATACCGTGTGTCTGCAATTGCCCCTTTGAAGAAACGGTGTTGAGGACAGGACTCATGGCGTGATCCAGCAATGTACTCAAGGTAAGATCGGCGGATACTTTGCCTGCGTAGTTCTCCGGATGGTCGAACATTTTTCCGAGCATGGAAAATGAGTTGAGTGCGGAGGTAATGTCAAAACGGGAAATCTTCATTTGGAAGTCGACGACCGGTTTTTCGACGTTCTGCGTGTTGTAGTCGCCGCTCAACAGCAGAGTTCCGTTCAGCATGTTCATGCCCAGCCTGTCCATCGTTACAACTCCGTCTTTAATCGACAGGTTTCCAGCTATATCGCCGATGCTCAACTTGTCGAAAAAGAGATTGTTGATTTTGGCGTTTACTTTAAAATCAATATTTTTGGGCACTTCAACGATCGACATGGATGTGGTGTCGGCAGGGGACTCGGCAACGGCCGTTTCAGCGGCGGTCGTTTCGCCGCTGTCTGCCATCAAATCATTGAGATCGATGATTTTGGAAACAAGGGAAAGGCTTCCGCGAATAGTGGCGTCCTTGAACACATACGGAATGAAATTTTCGAGCGAGCCTTTGAGAGAAAGGTCTGTACGTCCTATTTCGGCATCGAAGTCGGTCAAACTGACTGTTTTCGGCGTAAAATCGAGCCGGGTTTTCGAAATCTTTACCCCTTGCGGGAAATCAGGGTTTTGAAAAGAAAAATCCGTTAGTTGCAGGTTGCCTTCCGCTTGAAAATCCTCATATTGCTCTTTTTCGAGTGTGGACATGCGTCCTGCCAGCGCGAGCTTGCAGGTTAAAATCCCGTTTAAAACGGTATTTTCCAATGGAACGATGTCCGATATGGAATTGAAATCCATCTTGCCGTTGAGGGCTCCGGCAATCTGCATGTCGCTGTCGGGCGTTTTTACATGTAGCTGTACGTCAAAAGGATTATCGGCCATTTCGAAGTGGAATTTGTCCACATCCACCGTGGTACGATCGAATACCTCGCCATCGTAGAACAGTTTGGCGGCAATAGCGATGTTATTGACCGACTTGGGCAGGTCCGGATATTTGAACATAGCGTTGTCCACCGTCAGATGGATGCCGGCGGAGGGCATTTGTTTGCTGTTATAGACGCCTTTTACGTATCCGTCAAGCGAGAGTTCGCCTGTTGTCTGTACGTTTTCGAAATCCGTCATGTATATGGCGGGAATTAGCGAAAGCAGACTTTTGAAGTTGGTGCGACCGGTGGCAAAAAGGATATCAGCGGTAATGTCGTCGCCGGGCATGTTCACCGAACCTTCAAATTTCAAACTGATATCATTGAGATTGAATTGATTGTCGTTGAATGTGAAAGTCATGTTTTTCATGTCGGCGGCAATATCCGATACAAAGCCGACGCGGGCTTGCCGGAGCATCTTTATGCCGCCCGTTACAAAGTCGACGGCGGCAATTCCCAATTGCATGTTCAGGTGGGTGTTGTCCATCGACATGTCTCCTTTCAACAGAAAATCAATGTCTTCCAGTGTTGCCAGCATTTTTCCGACCTCGTCGCGATAGGTAATATTAGCATCTCTTATTTCGAATTTACTGAGTGATATTTTAATTTGGGTTTCCCCGCTTTCTTCTTCTGTTTCTTTCTCTTCCGGAGTGTCGCTTGGTTTCATAATATCCCAATTGGCTTTTCCATCGCCGGTTACATGCGCGTATACTCGCGCTTTGTCCAGCAGGATGGATTTTACCTGAATGTCGGTCATGCTGATAACGCTTTTAAGATCTACCGTAATGCTGAATTTTTCGAACGACACCAATGTATCGCCTTCAAATGCTCCCGTGCCTGTCACCTGCAAGTTTTCCAGCGCGATGTAAGCATTGGGAAAGTTACGGATAAACGACAGTTTCAGGTCGGAAAATTCCACCTTTGCCATCAACATTTTGTTCAGTTCCGCTTTGGCCACTTCTATGATCTTTCCCTTAAAAAGGAATGGGGTCGCTATCAGTATCACGAAGATCACCGCAATAATAATGAGGAATACTTTCAAGATTTTCCAAACTTTTTTCATGATTTAATCTTTAAGAAATTATTTTATTTTCATTTTAATGATTCTCACATCTTTAACGGGTCGGTCGCCGGCGGAAGTTGCCAGCAGGGAAATGGCTTCCACCACTTCCAGCCCTTTGGTTACTTTTCCGAAAACGGTATAGGCATCGTCAAGATGTGGCGTCCCTCCAATGGTTTTATAAATTTGTCGTCTTTCTTCGGGCATTTTGTAGGGGTTGTTCTGCGCCCATTCGGTCGCTTTTATCTTGGCGGCTTCCTGTATTTTTTGCTGATCAATGGCCTGATTGCCGGCTTTTGCCTTTTCTTCTTCGATGTGCCGGATAAATATTTGTTGCGCCAATTCCATTGTTTTTTGGGCTTCTATCCTATTCAACTCTTCATCGTTGTAAATTTTTCCCTGTACGATGTAAAACTGCGACCCTGAAGAGGCTTTTTCGGGATTAATATTGTCGCCCTGACGTGCTGCGGACAAAGCGCCGCGCTGATGAATCAGTTCGGGCACAAATTCTGCCGGTATCGTGTAGCCGGGGCCTCCTCTGCCCAGAGATTCGCCGGCTTTTGCCCTTTTCGATTCGGGATCGCCTGCCTGAATCATAAATTCCTTGATAACGCGATGAAACAAAATGCCGTCGTAATAACCCTCTTTCACCAATTTTACAAAATTGTCACGGTGTTGGGGCGTTTGGTCGTACAATTCAATTTCAATATCGCCCATGTCGGTTTTCATCAATATATTGACCTTTCCTTCCGTTTTTTGAGCGGAAGGCGAAGACGAGGACGAACAATAACTGAATAAAGAAAAGACGCAAAACATACTGCAAAAATTAAATATGATTTTCATGAACATGTATTTAAAAGTGATAACGGGAGAATATCTACAAACGCTTTGAACAGGGACCTCTTAACGGTATTGATGTCTTTTTTTCGCTTCTTGCGATTGACCGTAATCGTCAAGCGGCAGAACAACAAATGCACAAAGAGAAATAAAATTTTGCATAATTTTAAAATGAGTAAGGTAATACTGACAGGGAACAAACAACAACCCAAAACGGTGGACGGGGAAACAAACCATTGATCTGAAACCGGCATTTATTTTCCTTCTGCTAATGATCCTCCATCGGAAGCATCCGGCCGAGCAATGTTCCACTCACTACTGTTTGGGCTTTTGCAGTTACTTACTCTTTGTAGCGTTCTGCCAGATTCTCGCAGCACCTCGCAAAACGCTCGTAGAGATCCACAAATTTAAGAAAAAAATCAGGAATGTTTTTCACAAACTCCTGTATTTTTATAATATGAAAACACAAAAAGGCAAAGAACTCGTATAAATGCAAAATTAGAAAAAAAATCATACCCGTCCAAACTTTTTAACTAAAAAGTGGGGATTGTTTTGTAATTTGCTGGTTATCATATAAAAGAGTATTTCCGGTCGAAAAAAACCGCTCAAAATCTTTTTCGGTTTTCTACTCCGGGAACAAACTTGGGAAGATTTTGTTCCTTTCCTCGCCTTGCAAACTGAATTTGCGTGGGTGCACTTGACTACGTCGATTTTCAATTCAACTTATCGCATCGTCATTGTAAACTGCTGGGAATAAAGCAAGAAGCTATCCGGGATACCGGTAAATCAATGGATTGCTTCGAGGCTTGCCCTTGCAATAACGACGGTTTCAGGATTTCGACACACCCTCTGTTGGGTGTTGGGTTGTTTACTCATCCTCTGCATAGTCGGTGCGCAATACCCTGAAATCGGTACGGCGGTTCTGCTGGTGGGCGGTTTCCTGGTCGTTTTCGTTGCGTAGCGTGTTGATGTACTCTTCGGTTAGCTTTGTACCTTGCCGCAGGAACGAATATTGTTTTGCCAGTTGCTCGTCTACCGTTTTCGGCTGCGATTCTCCGTAACCTTTGGGCGTTAGCCTGTCTGCTGCTATTCCTTTTTCAATCAGGTAATCGACTACCGACTGGGCGCGGCGTTGCGAAAGCAACTGGTTGTCTTCGGCGGTGCCTCTGGAGTCGGTGTGCGACCCTAATTCAATGGTGATATGAGGGTTGTCATTCAGCACTTCCACCAGTTTATCCAGGGCGACCATGCTTTCCGGTCTTAAATCCCATTTTGCAAAATCGTAGAGAATATTGGTCAATTCGATGGGATTTTCGATGGAAGCCAGCGGGATGGTGATTTTGAAGTCTTTACTTCTGTCTACGCCTTTGGTGGTTTCGCGTTCTTTACCGTTGAGGTATCCTTTCCGGGAAGCAATGAACACGAAGTCGGTGTTGGCTTTCATGTTGGTTTTGAAAGTGCCGTCGTTTCCTACCGGCATTTCGTTGGTGATACCGTCGCTGCTGATAATTTTGACCGAAGCGCCTGTCAGCGGTTTGTTGTTTTTTTCATCCACTACCAGGCCGGTGAGTGTAAAATGGAGTGGAGGCAAGGTAAAAATGTAAATATCGTCGTCGCCGCGCATGGTGCGGTTGGATGAGAAGAAGCCCTGTTCTTCTTCGTTTTGGAAGGTGATACCGAAGTCGTCGGCGTAGGTGTTGATAGGGTAGCCCATGTTCTCTACTATCCAGCGTCCTTCGTCGTTTTTGGCTTTGAAGATGTCCAGCCCGCCCATGCCGATATGTCCGTTGGAGGAGAAATAAAGTGTTCCGTCGGCGTGGACATAGGGGAACATTTCGTCGCCTTCGGTATTGATATCTGCTCCGAGGTTTTCCGGGCTACCCCAGTTGTCGGCGGCGCTTGCACGCACTACTCGCCAGATGTCTTTTCCGCCCCGACCGCCCGGCATATCGGAAACAAAGTACAGTGTGAGGTCGTCGGGAGAGATGGCCGGATGAGCAACGACAGTACTGTCATTGGCGATATCGATCACTCTTGCTTTCGACCATGCGCCGCTCACTAACTGAGAGGAAAGAATCTGACATCCCTGCGCCTTGTTTTTTGAATTTTTGCAGCGGGTAAAATAGATGGTGCGATAATCGGACGGAAAAGAGCACATGCCTTCATCAAATTCGCTATTGATGTCGCCGTCCACCGGTACCGGCTGACTCCAAACGTTTTTCCTGTCGAGTTTGGAAACAAAAATATCCGTAAAACTTTCTCCCGTCACTGCATTGATGGACTTGCCGGTGGCCGCTTCGCGCGAAGAGGTGAAATAGACCGTATTGTAATCGTCCGAAGCATATACGGGTGAGAAATCGGCCTGACGGGAGTTGAAAAATTTCATGTTTTCCACCAAATATCCGTTCCCGCTTTCCATCCATTTGAGCGCCCAATCGCATGATTTGATGCCGTCCTCGCCTCGCCGGTCGTCGGGTACTTTTTCCCTGTATTTTTTAAATTCTTCCTTTGCCTCGGCGTATTTTTGGTTCATTTTTTTTGCCTCGGCAAGATACAGGTAAACCTTCGGATCCTGATACCCCTTGTTGATGGCTTTGGCGTACCACGATTCCGCCCGCACCGGAACAGCAATCTGCCGGTAGCACTCGCCTATCTTAAACAGGATAACGGCCTGTTCGTCCTTATTTTTCACAGACGAGTAGGCTTTACGCAACATGTCTGCCGCCGTACTGTAATGACCGGCTGCAAATTCTTCATTGGCTTTCCTGAGTTTGGCGTTCTTTTGACCGTAACTTGACATGGGCGCCCATAAAATAGCAACCATAGAGATAAATAGAATTTTACGAAGATTCATTCGTGTATGTTTTAAACGTTGTGTTCATTATTAAAAAAACAAAGCGAAAACCATTTTATGGTTTCGACCACAAAATTATCAAAAAAAATAATACGGTATCATCTTGCCTGTTTTTTTCCGGTTAATTCTTTTTTTGAGGTGCTATTGGTCAATGGACTGTTCCATCCATGTTTTATTTCCCGCTTTCTTCCCATCCCTCTTAAAAGTCCCAGTAGGACTTGATTTTCATAACCGCCGGTCGCTGACCGGCGGAAAGGAAGCCTCCCGCAGCAGTGCGGCTGCCTGAATTGAAAATTCAGGCAGAAGAAGTTATGGACAGGCTTCCGCAGGTCGTTGACCTGCGGTTATGAAAGTTACGTCCTTTCAGGACGTTCCGCATTATCCAAAGGATGGCTTTCAGGCGCACGCCGTGCGCCTCTACATTCGTACTTTCGTGCCTTCGCGCCTTCGCGCCTTCGTGCTTTCGTGCTTTCGTGCTTTCGTGCTTTCGCGCCTTCGTGCCTTCGTGCCTTCGTGCCTTCGTGCCTTCGCGCCTTCGCGCCTTCGCGCCTTCGCGCCTTCGCGCCTTCGCGCTTTCGTGCCTTCGTGCCTTCGTGCCTTCGTGCCTTCGTGCCTTCGCGCCTTCGCGCCTTACAGGACTTTTGAGATGAATTGGAAAAAAGCGGAAACCAAACACGGATGGAACAGTCCACTGACCAATCGCACTTCAATAAAAGAATGACCCCAATCGTCTATTTTTTATCTATATGAAAAATTATATTATATTTGTAACGTCAAATCTGTTGAAACGGCAGTGTAGTATTAATTAATTGTATTTTTTCATGAAAGCGTTCTTCTTAATATTCTTAACATTCGGGACTTTGACAATATATGGTCAGAATGGAATCACTTTTCAGGTTGAAAAATTATCAAAACCGGAAAAATTGCTGCAAACCATCTCTCCAACCGATATATGGGAGAGGTTGATTCTTTCGGAAATAGATATTCCGCCATACCGGGTCAAAAATCTATCCACTCTTGTCGGAACAGCGGAAAAAGACATGGAAGTGCCGTTCGATATCATTGCCCGGAGCAAAGCTCCCGACCAGCTGGTAAATTTCGGAGAACATTCCTTTTTCAACGGCATGTATCGGGCGTATGCCGATCATCGTCCGTTTGTATTATCGCCCGACATGATTTGGCTTTTAATTATTCAGGGATTTGCACAACACGTCAATGCCCATCCCGAAAAAATGCGCAGCTATTTTGTGGATTATTCCGGTAAACAGACATTGGTCGTTATGACCGACAAAATAAAACTTGATAATCCTCAAAGTCCATGGGATGAAATATTTCCGGAATTTACCAAACAAATAGCCAAACATGTGGGAGACGATTTGATAGAATTGTTATCCGCCGGTTTTTCGACCACTACTCCGGTTGAAAAACTTGCATCCGAAATCACGATTATGAACGCCATGAAATCCTACTTCGAGTTTATCATCTTATATATAGTGTGCGGAATCCCGGAAATAACATTAACCGGAACGCCGGATGACTGGAGAAAAATATTGGACAAAACCAAACAATTGAGCAGATACGATTTAAGTTGGTGGACAAATGAATTGGAACCCTTATTAAAAGAATTTGTAAAAGCCTCCGAAGGGAAAATTGATAAAAGTTTTTGGAGAAACATGTTCAAATACCACTCGCAGAAAAAATACGGCGCTCCCAAAATCATAGACGGCTGGATTGTTAAATTTTTCCCGTATGATAAAGACGGAAAACGCAATGACCTGAAAAAACTTGAAGGAGGAGATAATCTTCCGAAAGAAATCGTAAAAGTCGATCTAAAATACATTTACTCGGATGAAACAAAGAATTTGGGTGAAACAACGCTTTTGGAATTATGGGCAGGCTTTACGGGACTTGAACAGAACAGTGAGAATTTCGCCTTAAAACCTGTCATCGGTTGGATGATCAGGAAAAAAGACGTGAATAACGAATTGTTAAGGAAAAAATTCGATGAAAACAATCGGGACGAGTGAGGTAGAATCTCCATCAGAGTAAAAAACGTACCACCGGAACTTTTTGACATGGAAGAAATCAAAAGTCTTGAAATCGAATTTATTGATAAAATTACAATCCCCGAAGAGCTGGCAAAAGTAAAAATCAAAACTTTAGAATTGTCAGGTGAAATAGATGACGCAGAAACAGAGCGGATAAAATCGATGTTCCCCGACAGTGAATTAATTATCAACAGAAAATGTATTTTAAATTGTCAAAAAGACGCTATCTATTTTTAAGGCAAAAAGAAGAACAGATGAAAAAGGGGGAGATTCTTTTATTGAGGCGTTATGAAAAATAGCTTAATTCTTCTGATCTCCACTATAGCGCGAAAGCGCGAAAGCGCGAAAGGGCGAAAGGGCGAAAGGGCGAAAGGGCGAAAGGCTTTCGCCTCTCCATGCCTTCAGGACTCTTGAGATGGATGGGGAAAAACAGGGAACCCCGACCACCGATGGAACAGTCCACTGACCGATAGCGCCACAAAAAAGATTTAGATATTTTTTTGCCGGAATAAAAGAAAAAAGTATTTTTGTCATTTTAATCATCATATTTTTTTTAACAAATGAAAGGTACAGTAAAATGGTTTGATCCCGGAAAAGGATTCGGATTTATATTGACGGAAGAGGGAAATGAAGTTTTTGTGCACTATTCCGAGATTGCAAAAGAAGGATTCAAAACTTTAGATCAGGGCCAGAAAGTCACTTTTGAAATTACAGACGGGAAAAAAGGTTTGCAGGCGATCAACGTCAAATTGGCGTGAATGAGCATTACCGGCGCCGGAGGTTTATCGTTTTTCGTTCACTGAAAGAATTTGATACGGCTCGGCTTTCGCGCGTAATCAGGCGCTACGTCTGATTTACGGCAATGGTAATCTTTTGGATTGCCGGCTTCGAAATAGGCCGGCGGGTTGTTGAAGCATGTCTTTTCGGGAACAACCCGAAGCGGGCAGTGCTGTTCAGTACGAGTATCGTTATTGATATTTCTTGAGGATTTTTTCGAACCATTCCATCTGTTGAGCGACGGTCATGTCGCTATTGTCGAGTACGACAGCGTCTTCTGCCTGTCTGAGCGGATCGTCGGCGCGGGAACAGTCGATATGGTCGCGTTTGGCAATGTTTTTCCTGATTTCTTCAAAGTCGGCAGGTATTCCTTTACCGGTCAATTCGTCGTATCTCCGGCGGATACGTACTTCCTCGCGGGCGGTCATGAAGATCTTGATATCGGCGTCGGGAAAGACCGCCGTTCCGATGTCGCGTCCGTCCATTACCACGGATTTACCCTTTCCCATTTCCCGTTGCAGCGATACCAGTTTTTTGCGTACCTCCCGGATAGCGCTTATTTCGCTTACCATTCCGGACACTTTGATGCTGCGGATGTCGTCTTCGACGCATTTTCCGTTCAGCAGCGTTTCGTTCCGGCCGGTTCCGTCGTTTCTTCGGAAGGTAATAACGACGTCGTCCAAATGTTTCAGCAGGGCGGCGCGGTCAATACCGGCGTCCCCGGCAAGATTGCCGTCCAGCGCAAACAGCGTGACCGCCCTGTACATGGCGCCGGTGTCGATGTAGGCATATCCCAGCCGTTCCGCAATGGCTTTGGCGAAAGTGCTTTTTCCGCATGACGAGAAACCGTCTATGGCGATAATCAATGATGACATAAAATTTTTCTTAAAGTGCAAAGGTACGTGGATTTTTTGAAAATTACGGCGTACAGGCGATTTTTTACGGAAAAGGGAAGAGATCGCCGCGAGTTGTATTTACAGGTAGCCCTCTTCGATTTGACGGATAATTTGTTCGATGATTTTGTCTTCTCCCTTGGAAGCGTCGTATTGGGTTTTCAGGTTGGAGCCAAACAGTCGGGCAACCGTTTGCCAGAAGACTGCGGAGATGGAGCCTCTGAAATCTTTTACTATTTCGTAGGTCGTGCTGCCTGTTTCCCTGTCCACCAGCCTTAACAGTATGCGTCCCTGCGAGATGGTCAGTTTTCGCAGTTCGCCTTCGAATTCGTTTTTGAGTTCTTCTTCTACTTTTTGGGCATATTTTTTCCTTTGTCGTTCGTTGTCCAGTTCCAGATAGCGTTCATTAAGCTCCTGCAATTTCATTCCGGCCAGTTTTGCATACGGATACGCCTTTTTTACGTTGTATACCAGCCGCCAGAAGGCTTTTTCGTCGGCCTTACTTTTGAAAACACGCTTGGCGGTAATTTCAACAGCCGGAATTTTCGCAAGATAAACCGTATCGCCGTTTTCGACCGTTACTCCGACTATTACGCCTTCGTGCCGTATTTGTGCCTGGGAAGGAAACAGGCCGACCGGCATCAAAAATAAAAAACAGACAAAAAACCGCATATTTTTCAATTGATGAAAATGGGGCATCAATTTTCGTTCCAAAATTATTATTTTTGTCATTTGAATTGCTTTATTTAAATTGAACTGTTGAAAACCGAATTTTACGTAGCACGAAAATTTTTGTCGGGAGGGGCGCAACGGAAGTCCACCGGTTTGATGGTGTCCGTCAGTGTGGCCGGCATAGCGTTGAGTTTGTCGGTGATGATTATTGCGGTGGCCGTCGCAAGCGGTTTCAAAGCCGAAATAAGTATGAAAGCCGTCGGATTTGCCGCCGACATACAGATCACCAACATGGACGGCCAGTACTCGCTCTACAACATGTCCCCCATATCGTCCGGCGGGGATTTTCCGGACAGATTGAGAATGATTCCCGAAGTGCGCCACGTACAGCCATACTGCATCAAACCGGGGATCATGAAAAGCAGGGACGAAACACAGGGGATCGTATTGAAAGGAATCGACAAAGATTTTGAATGGGACTTTTTCAGGAAGAATTTGCAGGAAGGCGAGGTGTTTGATTCGGCGTCGTCGGACAGGATTGTCATATCGCGCCAGACGGCGAATCTTCTGCAATTGAAAATCAACGACGCCGTGATTATCTATTTTGTACAGAAACCTGTGCGGATGCGCCGTTTCAGAGTCTCCGGCATTTACGAAACCGGTTTGACGGAGTTCGACAAAATGTTTGCACTGGTACACATGTCGCATATTCAGCGGCTGAACAACTGGAGAGAAGACCAGATCAACGGTTTTGAGATTTTTATCCGTCATTTTGACCAGTTGGAAAAAACGACAGACGAGATTTTCGACATGGCCGGCTTCAGCCTTTTGGCGGACGGTTCGAGCCTGAACGTGCAGAATATCCGCGAGCTTTATTCCCAGCTTTTCGACTGGCTGGGGCTGCAAGATACCACGGTGTACATCGTTTTGCTGCTAATGGCGCTGGTAGCAGGGTTCAACATGATTTCCGGACTGCTCATCGTGATTCTGGAACGCACCTCTACCATTGGCGTCCTGAAAGCGCTGGGGGCAAGCAACCGTTTTATCCGGAAGATATTTCTTTGCGAATCGCTGTTTTTTATCGGCAAGGGGCTTTTCTGGGGCAACGTCATTGCGCTGACGCTGTGCTGGCTGCAATGGCAGTACGGCATTATTCCCCTCGACCAGGAATCTTATTTTCTCAATAAGGTTCCCATCCGCATCAGTTTGGCGCACCTGCTGGCAATGAACGCCGGAACAGCCGCCGCCATACTGCTGATGCTCATTGTTCCTTCGTCCATCATCAGCAGGATAAGCCCCGACGCCGCCGTCAAATACCGTTAATCACACCGCTGTTCGCCGGTTTAACATGCAATGCTTCGTCGAAACCCGTGAA
>JAIRLS010000266.1 GCA_031259205.1 Bacteroidales bacterium
ATAACGAAAGCGCAGAAAATCTCCGGCCGTCATCCATAAACTGCCGGCTCTTTATTTTCACGGTACGGACGTTTCGGCAGCGTTAAAACCCTTGCCGGAGCAGGCGGGAAAAGTTTTTCATCCTGTCCGTTTGCCCATTTGAAGATTTTCACGTACCTTTGCAAAAAAAATCGGAGGCTCTCCGAAAGTAGTAACTAAAATAAAAAAAATGGACGAAGGACCCTATCCTGAGCGCAGTAAACAAGAGTAACTCATATCTGTAAGAGCCTCAAGGTCTCTTTACAGAGAGAAATTATAATGTAAGGAGATCATATCATGAATGAAACCGGAGTACATTTCCGTGAATTAATTGAAGCCAAAAGCTGGAAAACCCTTAAACACGAGGTCAATGAACTTGACCCTCTTCAACTGGCCGAAATCATTGAAGAGATGTCGAAGACAGACGAAATTTTTATTTTTCGCCTGTTGTTGCGTCAGCGTGCGAAAGAGACTTTCCAGTTCCTTTCGCACGACAAGCAGGAGGAAATCGTCAACGGGCTGGCCACCTACAGCAACATTGTTACCGGCCTGCTCAACGACCTCGACCCCGACGACCGTACCGCCTTTTTTGAAGAACTGCCCGGCGCCGTCAGCCAGCGATTAGTACAGTTGCTTTCGGCGGAAGAACGCCAGATTGCAACCCGGTTGCTCGGATACCCCGAAGACAGCATCGGACGCCTTATGACGCCCGAATATGTGGCGGTAAAACCCTATTATACCGTATCGGAAGCGCTGGAACACATACGTAAATTCGGTCGTGATTCGGAAACGTTAAATGTCATCTATGTGGTGGACGACAATTGGCGGCTGATTGACGACGTTCGCATCAAGGAAATCATTCTGGCATCTCCCGAACAAAAAATCTCGGAAATCAGCGACAATCGTTTTGTTTCGCTCAACGCTTTCGACGATCAGGAAGTGGCCATCAAATACTTTCAGGATCATGACCGTATCGCCTTGCCGGTGGTAGATATTGACAAAACCCTGTTGGGGATTGTCACCTTCGACGACGTGATGGACGTGGTGGAAGAAGAAAATACCGAAGATTTCCACAAATTCGGCGCCTTTCAGGAGGCTATTGTCAATCCCCTCAAAGCACGGTATGCCTACCTCTACAAACAGCGGGTCTTTTGGCTTACCGCACTGGTATTTATGAATGTTTTTTCGGGCGCTGCCATCTCCTTTTTCGGAAATGTAATCGAACAAACGGTTTCATTAGTATTCTTTTTGCCTTTGCTCATCGGAAGCGGCGGTAACGCCGGTTCGCAATCCGCAACCTTGATGATTCGGGCTATTGCCATCGGCGACGTCGAACTGAAAGATTGGGTTCGCTTGCTGGGCAAGGAACTGTGTGTATCGTTCCTGCTGGGATGTACTATGGCCGTGGGCGTATCGTTGATTGCCGAGTTCAGGGCGCCGGAAATACTGTCGGTGGTAGCGCTCACTATGGTGCTGACCGTGATCACCGGCAGTCTGATAGGTCTGGTACTGCCGTTCATTTTCACCAAACTGCGGCTTGACCCGGCAACGGCAAGCGCCCCCCTCATCAGTTGCATCTCCGACATAACGGGTGTGATGATCTACTTTTCCGTCGCTACCTGGATTTTACAAGTATAAATAAAGTATAAATAAAACATTCTAATTTTAATGATAATGAAAACTGTAGGAATTGCCAATGACCACGCCGGATATGAAATGAAATGCGGTTTAACGGATTATCTTCTGAAAAAAGGTTACGCGGTCAATAATTTCGGCACAGACGGTACAACAGCCGTTGATTATCCCGATTACGCCCATCCGCTGGCGCTTGCGGTAGAAAAAGGCCTTTGCGATGCGGGAATTTCCATTTGCGGTTCCGGCAACGGAATTAACATGACCGTTAACAAACATGCCGGCATAAGGGGCGCCCTGTGCTGGCTGCCGGAAATCAGCCGTTTGGCGAGAGCGCATAACAATGCCAATATCTGCTCGTTACCCGCGCGTTTCATCTCCATGGAAACAGCCATCGCCATTGTTGACGCCTTTTTGTCCACACCGTTTGAAGGCGGACGGCATCAACTCCGAATCGAAAAAATCAAGATTCAACAAGCATAGCTTTACATGCAGGCTGTTTTTTGCCTTCGATTTGATTTATTTTCATAAATATTGTTAAAAAAACTTTCTTTTTAATGAATTTATTATCATCTTTGCATTAAATATATTGTTAAATATTTTTTTTGACAATATACCATAAAATTTTATAAATTTTTCATAACCAATAATTTAAACAAAATGAAAAGTAAAGTATCAAGAAGATCTTTTATCGGAACGTCGGCCACTGCCGCCGCAGCTTTTACGATTATTCCCAGCCGTGCAATGGGAGGCGTATTGGGACACAAAGCCCCAAGCGACAAGTTGAACATTGCCGCAGTAGGTATCGGAGGCATGGGCAATGCCAACATTAAAAACGTAAAAGGGTCGGAAAACATCGTAGCCTTGTGCGATGTGGATTGGAAGTACGCCGGCAAAGTGTTCAAGGAAAACCCGAACGCCAAAAAATACTGGGACTGGCGCAAAATGTACGACGAGATGGGCAAGTCTATTGATGCCGTTATCGTTGCTACTGCCGACCATACGCACGCTATTATTGCCGCAACAGCCATCACGCTGGGTAAACATGTGTATGTGCAGAAACCGTTGACTCATTCGGTTTATGAATCCCGGCTGCTTACCAAACTGGCAGCCAAGTACAAAGTGGCCACCCAGATGGGCAATCAAGGTTCGTCCCACTCCGGCGTCCGTCAGGTATGCGACTGGATTGCCGCCGGCGTAATAGGCGAAGTAAAAAGAGTAGACTGCGCTACCAACCGTCCCATTTGGCCGCAAGGATTGAATGCACCCAAACAGGGAATGTGGGTGCCCGACACGCTGAACTGGGATTTGTTCACCGGTCCGGCAAAACTCCGTCCCTTCCATGAAATCTATCACCCGTGGAACTGGCGCGGATGGTGGGATTACGGCACAGGCGCGCTTGGCGATATGGCCTGTCATGTCATGCATCCTATTTTTAAAGGCTTAAAATTAGGCTATCCCACAAAAGTACAGGGAAGCAGCACGCTGTTGCTTACCGATTGCGCTCCTACCGCACAAAGCGTACGGCTGGTTTTCCCTGCCCGTCCCGAACATAATACCAAGAAAGTAAAATATCCCGAAGTAGAAGTGTATTGGACAGACGGCGGAATAACGCCTATCTTGCCTGCCAATTTCCCCAAAGACAAGAGATTGAACACCGACGGTCCGGTTATTTTCCATGGAAGTAAGGACACTCTGATTTGCAGTTGTTACGGCGCCAACCCGTGGCTGCTTTCGGGAGGAACACCCGTATCCCCGAAAACGCAACGCGAAATCACCCTTAGCCACGAAATGGACTGGGTACGCGCCTGCAAGGAAAACGCGGATACCAGAGTACCAAGCGCTTCCGACTTCAGCGAAGCCGGACCGTTCAACGAAATGGTAGTAATGGGCGTATTGGCGGTAAGATTGCAAGGACTGCACAAAGAATTGGAATGGGATGGTCCGAACATGAAATTCACCAATATTTCGGATACCGAAAAACTGAAATTCGTCATCTCCGACGATTTCCATGTAGTAGACGGCGATCCCAAGTTCGACAAAACCTACACCCCCGAAATCCCTGCACTGTCTTTCGCTCAGGAACTGATCAAGCATAACTATCGCGAAGGATGGTCATTGCCTGCGATGCCCTGATTTTTTAGCAATTGACTTAAATCCGCACGTGATTTTCGTGCGGATTTATTCATTTTTAAAATACATTAATATAGAATATAAATAAAATAAAAAAAACAATGAAAACAAATTTTAGTTTAGTCATGATTGCCTTATTTTTAACGGCAGTTTTTTCTTCCTGCGGCGGCGGAGCCTCCAAACCGGTACAGAAAGAATACGTAATTACTACGACGGAAACCGTCGTACCGTCCAAGGACAGTGTGCCGGAATACGTCATCGTTGATAAAACGCAGGTAGATTTGGCCTGTTTCCCGCAAGACAAGGACGGATATTATGAACTTTTCGACGGGAAGACCTTCTATGGCTGGAGAGGTTACCTCCGCGACGATGTTCCCAAAAGATGGATAATTGAAGACGGCGCTATCAAATTCAACGGAAGCGGCGGCGGAGAAGCCCAGGAACAAGACGGGGGAGACTTGGTGTTTGCCCGCAAATTCAAAAATTTCGAATTGTCTATTGATTGGAAAGCATCCAAAGCCGCCAATTCCGGAATCCTTTATCTCGCACAGGAAATCAAAGGTCAACCGATTTACATCTCCGCGCCGGAAAGCCAAGTGCTGGACAATGATAACCATCCCGACGCCAAATTGGGCGTTGACGGCAATCGCCAGTCCTCCTCCCTGTATGACATGATACCTGCTAATCCTCAGAATGCCAAACCTTTCGGCGAATGGAACAATACCACCATCACCGTATTCAAAGGAACGGTAATTCATGCCCAAAACGGCAAAACCGTACTGGAATACCATCTGTGGACGCCGCAATGGACGGAACTGCTGCAAGCAAGCAAGTTCAGCAAAGCAAAATGGCCGTTGGCGTTCGAACTGTTAAATAATTGCGGAGGAGCTAACCGCGAAGGCTATTTCGGTTTACAGGATCATGGCGACGACGTATGGTACAAAAACATCAAAATTAAAATATTAGATTAATATTTGGTTCATATTTGTTAAATTAAAGCTGCTTTTTCATGCAAAAAGCAGCTTTTTCTTTCATGAAGGCGACCGCCATTCCCTATTCGGACAGTCCGGTTCGGAATACGCTCTTGCGCGGCTTACCGGCAATGAAATCCTTTAAATAACAAGGTTCCGAATAAGCGACGCTCTCAAAGTGACCGTTTTGGTACGCCTTCCACGCATCGCTGATCATATCCCGCGCCGAATAACCGTAAGATAACGGGAAAATCGCATGAGGATGCTGAAATAACGACTTACATTTGTCCGCACCGCTACCGATAAAATAAATGGGCTGATTTTCAATCCATTCATCAAAAGAATGTTCGTTAATAATTTCGGCGCAAGTTTCTTTCACCGTATTTCTTTTGCTGTCGAACAGAGCAGTATAGACTTCCATCCGTCTTGCATCTATCATCGGGCAAATCAATGCATCGGAGGCGATCAAAGGCTCTTGCCGAAGCAGCCCGTTCGCCATGGCGCGCAAAGTGGGGATCGCAATCAGCGGTATGCCGGCCCCATAGCATAAACCTTTGGCCGTGGACATGCCTATCCGCAGCCCCGTGTATGAACCGGGACCTGCGCCAACCGCAACCGCCGCCAAGTGGGACACACCGATATGAGCCTGCCTCAACACAAAGTCAATTAATGACATAAGCATCGCGGCATGGTTCCGTTCTTCCGTACTTTCAATAAAAGCAATGCACTCCTCATCTTGCGATAAAGACACAGAACACCTGTCAGAAGATGTTTCCATTTGAAGAATAAGGGAGTATGCCATACTTTCTACTCTGTTCAAAACTGCAAAGATAAATATCTTAATGGTTCTGCGTCAAGGATATTTTTATTGTTTGGCTAAAATATCTTTTAACATGTCATTCAAATCCTTTGTCAGAGAATCAATTTTCTGATGAATGATGTTTGGTGTCACCTGTTTGTCGGCACCGTTGATATTTGTACCTGTCGAATTGCTTGAATCCGTTGTAAACCAATAAGACATAGGACACCCTAATACTTGGGAAATACGTTCCAAAACCTCTACCTTCATGGACTTGTTTCGTATCATTTGATGCAATCCCTGCTCGGTTATATCTATCTTATAACACAAATCTCTGATCGACATCCTTTTACGATCAAGTTCCGCTTTAATTCGATTATAGTCCATTTTTTAAGCTTTAGATCGAGTGACTTTAAAAAAATGTTTCACACATAAACGATTATTTATTTTAGCGAGATAAAAGTAATACATTTTTTTTAAAGATACGCCAAAGTAAAAAAGTTTTATTTTTTTTATGAACATACTTTATTGCAACCCCACTTTTTATTGAGAAAACAGAATGTGTGTTTTTTACGTTTTTTTCTGACGGTTACGTCATATAGCTCTAAAATTACATAAATAAAAATTTAGTTTCCGGATATTTTATCAAGATAGTTTGATTATTCAATAGAACAATGTTATTTTTGTACTTTTAATAATCTTGTGGTATGTCGAAAGTGATAAAAATACAGAAAGGCCTGAATATTAAATTAAAAGGGAAAGCGGAGAAGATACTTGTCAAAGCGGGTACCTCTGACAGGTATGCGGTAAAACCTGCCGATTTTCCGGGTTTAACGCCAAAAATGCTGGTAAAGGAAGGCGATACGGTAAAAGCAGGTACTGCCCTGTTTACGGACAAGAATCGTCCGGAAGTGCGGTTTGCATCACCGGTGGGCGGTACGGTCGAAGCGGTAGTGCGCGGCGAAAAACGCCGCATCCTCGAAGTGGTGGTGCAACCCGGAGAAAAAACCTTTGAAGACTTTTCTTCCCTCAAACCGTCGGACAATGATAAGGAACAAATCACCGGATACCTGCTGGCAGGCGGTGTGTGGCCCTTCATCCGGCAACGGCCGTATGCCGTTATCGCCAATCCGCAGGATACTCCCAAAGATATTTTTATCTCCTGTTTTGACACGGCGCCGCTGGCTCCCGACTACGACTACATCTTTCAGGACGTCGATCCGTATTTTCAAGCCGGTATTGACGCCCTTGCGCAACTGACCTCCGGGAAAGTGCATCTTTGCGTCCATTCGGATTATCCGCCGGCTACCACTTTCACAAAAGCAAAAAACGCAGAAATACACGTGTTTTCCGGACCGCACCCGTCCGGCAATGTGG
This sequence comes from Bacteroidales bacterium, assembly GCA_031259205.1. Lineage (GTDB taxonomy): Bacteria > Bacteroidota > Bacteroidia > Bacteroidales > UBA4181 > JAIRLS01. Next base: position 6,931 of record JAIRLS010000266.1, read on the forward strand.
GCGTACAAATCCACCACATCAATCCGGTGAACAAGGGCGAAACGGTATGGTACGTGAACCCGCAGGACGTGTCGGTCATCGGCAGGCTGATGAACAAAGGCGTGTACGACGTTTCCAAAACCATTGTCCTGTCCGGTTCGGAAGTGAATACACCGCGCTACTACAAGGTAACAGGCGGTTGTCGATTGACTTCCTTCGCCGACAACATCAAGGCGGGAAACAACCGCTATATCAGCGGGAATGTGCTTACCGGAACACAAACGGCAAAGGACGGCTATCTGGGTTTCTACGACCATCAGCTAACCGTCATCCCCGAAGGCAACCGCTACGAAATGTTCGGATGGGCATTGCCCGGATTCGGCAAATACAGCGCAGGACGTACCTTCTTCTCATGGCTGACTCCCAACAGGGAATATGCACTGGATACCAACCTGCACGGCGGTCCTCGTTCAATGGTGGTGACCGGGCAGTACGAAAAAGTATTCCCGATGGACATCTATCCCGAACACCTGCTCAAGGCAATCATGGCAGGCGACATCGAAAAAATGGAAAATCTCGGCATCTATGAAGTGGCGGAAGAAGACTTTGCCTTGTGCGAATTTGTTTGCACATCCAAAACCGAAGTGCAGGCAATCGTACGGGACGGCATCAACATGATGATCAAGGAAATGAGCTAATACCGAAAGTCACGCATGAACACCAACCAACTGATACCGGACGACAACCCCGAAATCCTGAAAAGCATGGAAAGCGGGACGATAAATCTTATCTATCTTGATCCGCCGTTTTTCAGCAACCGCATAATGTCCATAATGACGCAAAAAAGAAACTTGCCGTATTAACGGATACAATAAAATAAAAGATCAATAATATTCATATAAATAAAGATGTTAAGAAAGTACATTGATAAGTTGAAACCGAAGTTTGAGAAGGGAGGCAAGTTTGAAATCCTGCATTCCACCTTCGAAGCATTCGAATCGTTTTTGTTTGTGCCCGACACCGTGACGCGGCGAGGAACGCACATACGCGACGCCGTAGATATGAAACGCACCATGTCGGTGGTCATCATGGCGACGATTCCCGCGTTGTTGTTCGGCATGTGGAATACCGGCTATCAGCAGGCCGAATCCATTGGAATCACGCGCACGCTGATGGAGAATTTCTGGTTTGGCTTTCTGCGCGTGTTTCCCATCATCGTAGTGTCCTACGCGGTAGGGCTGGGCATTGAGTTTGGCGTAGCTCAGGTACGCGGCCACGAAGTAAACGAAGGATTCCTGGTGTCGGGCATGCTCATCCCGCTGGTGCTTCCGCCCGATATTCCGCTGTGGATGGTAGCCGTAGCGACCGCTTTCTCGGTGGTATTTGCCAAAGAGATTTTCGGCGGCACAGGCATGAACATTTGGAATCCGGCGCTCATCGCGCGGGCTTTCCTCTTTTTTTCTTATCCGTCGGAAATTTCGGGCGACAAGGTATGGGTGTCGGGGATCAGGGAAGAAGGCGTGCAACTGGCGGAAGCCTTCAGCGGTGCGACGCCGTTAGCCGTCGCCTCGGCGACAGCCGGCGAAGACGCAACCCGCGTAACGATAGACCGTCTTTACGAACAGTTACCCTCGCTCGGCGACCTGTTTTTCGGTACCATACCGGGCTGTATCGGCGAAACATCCACGCTTGCCATCCTGCTGGGCGCGGCATTGCTGCTCCTTACCGGCGTTGCAAGCTGGCGTATCATGCTGTCGGTGTTTGCCGGCGGCGCGGCGATGGGGCTGCTGTTCAACCTTTGGGGCGCCAACACTTACATGGAACTGCCGTTCTATTACCACTTCGTGATGGGCGGATTTGCTTTCGGCGCAGTATTCATGGCTACCGATCCCGTTTCGGCGGCACACACCGGTACAGGCAAATTCATTTACGGTTTCCTGACAGGACTGTTTGCGGTACTCATCCGTGTGCTTAACCCGGCCTATCCCGAAGGAATGATGCTGGCCATCCTGCTGATGAATACTTTCGCGCCGCTAATCGACCATTACGTGGTAGAAGCAAATATTCGCAGGCGTTTGAAACGATTAACCGCCGTTAAAGCATAGATGAAAAAGAAAAAAAAGAAAATACAACCCAAGACCCATCCGAACAAAATGCCCGATGCGGATTTGCTTCGTATTAACAAACTTTCTATTCTTTTTAACAACAAGGAACTGCGGGCTATCGAAGAATACCGCCGAAAATACGCTATCCGCAATCGTTCGAAACTCATCCGCGACATCGTTCTCTCCACCGTTATCAGAAAATTTGAAGACGACTATCCAACCTTATTTTAATCCATGAAGATCATTCGTCTGCAAGAGGTTGATTCTACCAGTCGCCACTTGATACGCCTGTCCGGTGACAGACTTGAGGAAGGTACGGTTGTCGTTGCCGATCGACAGACGGATGGACGCGGACAGGGCAATAACAGATGGGAAAGCGAACCGGGCAAAAACCTCACTTTCTCCATCCTTCTCTACCCCGTTTTCGTCAAAGGAGTGGAACAGTTCGGCCTTTCCAAGGCAATAGCGCTTGCCGTCAGCGATTTCACGGCGCAACACGCGGAAAATGTTTCCGTCAAGTGGCCTAACGACGTGTATCTTGCCGACAAAAAACTCGCCGGTATGCTGGTCGAAAACTTTATGCAGGGCGAACGAATCACCAAAACCGTTGCCGGCATAGGCGTCAATATCAATCAGGAACGGTTTTCCGGCGAGGCGCCCAATCCCGTTTCGCTATGCAGGGCAACAGGCAGGCGCTTCGATACGGAGGACTGCCTGCGACAGATACTGCAATACATCGCCCGTCGCTACGAACAACTCCGGACGTCGCCCGACGAGTTGCACAGCGACTATATCAGGCGGCTGTACCGCTTCAACCGGTGGGCAAGCTATCAAGCAGACGGCCTGCGCTTCAAAGCCCGCATCACGGGCGTCAACCGCTATGGCATGCTCGAAATGATAACCGCCGATAACCGGACAAAAACATTCGGCTTTAAGGAGGTCGTCTTTGAACAGGATGACAGTATGCCGGAAAACCCCTGCGATTCTCTGTGAACACTTCTATTCGGGACACCCGGCACGGATGGTGTTTTATGTTCATACTTCCGAACTTTGTGACTCTCAATGTAATGTCATATCAGCCGAATGTTGTCTATGACGAAGCAATCCGGATTATTGTAACATTTATTTCTTGACAACGCCATAGTTAAAGAATATTCTCAAATTTATTTTACCGTCTTCACAAAAAAGTGTATTTTTGCAGTTGGCAATTTGTTGTTTCATTACTTAACAGTTATAAATAATATCCGGAGTGTCAGGTTTATTGTCAAAAACTTTTTTCATCTTGTCATGCCTGTTGTTGTGTGGCGGGTCTCTTTTCGGCCAGCAAAAACCGGTAGAGCAACTGACGGTTGAAGATATCATGTCCATGAGTTTTGACGAATTGTCATCCTATTCGATGGAAGACCAGATACGAATGGCAAGCATAGCAGGAGTGAGTTTCGACGATTTGTTCAAGATGTTTTTGAACAAGGATGTTTCCATTGCCTCCAAGCATGACGAGAGTTACTTCGACACCCCTCTTTCCACATCGTCGCTCACAGCGGAGGAGTTGGAACAGTCGGGGGTGCTGTCTATCCCGGAGGCGCTACGGTTATTGCCCGGAGTGATTGTCCGCGAAAAGACCAGCGGCAATTACGACATACAGATCAGAAACAGCAACAATATCGCCGGACAACAGAACCTCTTCTCGGAAAACACGATGACGCTGGTAATGCTCGACGGAAGAATCATCTACACGCACACCACCGGCGGCATGTTCTGGGAAACCATCCCCATCGGCATACCGGACGTGGAAAGGATTGAAGTGATTCGCGGGGCTGCCAGCGCCATGTATGGCGCCAATGCGGTGGCCGGCGTCATCAACATCATCACCAAAAAATCTTCGTCGGAGAAAGTATCCGTCGAAGCCGACATCAAGTCGGGAGGGTATTTCGGCGGTTCCAACCTTTTCAACGGCAAACCTTCCGGGACACAACACCTGTCGATACTCTACAATGTCAATGAAAAATGGAAATTCAGGATTTCCGGCAACTACCAGCACCGCGAAAGAACGCAGGACAGCATTTATTTCTACATGACCGACCGCCTCTCCCTCTCCGGCCTGACGACAAGATACATGCCTGCGGATTCGGTAGTGATGCACGGGGCAGATCCCAAAGCCATGTTCGAAAATCCTTCCAGAGGCCTGTTCTCCTACGGCGTGAACGGACTGCTTTCCTATACCGGCGGCGACAACTTCAACCTGAACCTGACGGCAGGCGTCCAGCAGTCAAAAGCCATTGCCTCCAACTTCGACCTGTACTTCTTCGCCCACAGCGAACGGGATTGCGGCATGAAATACGCCAACCTGCATTCGACCATATACGGTATTGACCTGCATGTGGACTATTCATGGGGATACGGCGATTTGGCGTGCGGCATACCGGGGCTTAAAGCGGATCACGGAAGCCTCAACGCCAACATCGAATACAGCCACCGGTTGGCCAATCTGTCTGTCACGCCCGGATTTTACTATTCGCTCAACAACCTGAACAGCAACCCCTACGAGGCTACCAACCAAACTTATTTCGAAGGACGGCAGGTGCTGAGCAGTTGGGCGCCGAGCCTCCGCATCGACTACAGCCCCGTCGAGCGACTGCGCTTTATCGGCGGATTGCGGCTGGAAAAAAACAACGTCCCCAACCGCTACTACCTGACATGGCAATTGGCAGCTACCGGCAAACTCAACGAAAAAAGCATCCTGCGCGCCGTCTATTCACGCGCCAACCGAAGCCCGTTCATGATGGATGTAAGAACCGTTTCGGGAGTAACCATCAATACGCCGCGACAGGACACCCGAATCAACATCTCCGGCACAAGCGACCTTAAAATGACTTATTCCGACATGTTCGAAGCCGGCTACCGGCAAAAAATAGGCAAACACATCCTGCTGAACGTGGAAGCCTTCCATACCATTACGAAAGACCTCAATACCGCCAAACTGGAAGAATTGAAATTCACCGTCAACAGCAATACCGACATCAACAATCTCCCGCTTCCCGTTTACCTGAGTTACCGGTTTGCCAACCTTCCGGAAATACAAAAACAAACAGGACTGACGGTCGAAACAGGCATCGTACTGAACGAACGTATCAATTTCCGCCTCTGGGGAACCGTACAGCAGACAAAACTGATCGACCACATGGACAGTGAACGCATGTATTTCACGCCCGACAACCTCCATGAGGTCAGGAAATATGTTCCCACAATAGTCGGGATGAGTCTCAAACTGAGCAGCGAATACGCCGCCGGATATCTGGCCGCCATTGAAAACGGCGAAAGCGAAGCCGCAGCGAGAGAGGCAGGCATAAACAAAATCATCAAATATATAGACCTCTCTTATTACCCTTCTTTGAACACCTTTCACGTCAAGGACACAGACCTTGAAAGAGACAATGATATAGCCTACATTAACGCCAAATCCAAACAAACGCCCGCTTTTTACGGCGGATGCGAGATGAGTTGGCGCTTTGCCGAAAAATTCCTCTTTTTCGTTAGCGGCTACGGATTCACGCGGCATGTCTATTCCAACCAGTTCCTGCGAACAAACATCAAAGCCAAATTCCTGCTGAATGCAAGAATCGCATACACTGTCACCGACAACGCCTCTCTCGCCTTTTCCGTTAATAACCTCCTCCGGTCTGCCTCTCAGGAATTCGGATTCATGGATCCGGTGGGGACACAAGGATATATGACGTTCAATTTCAAGTTCTGACACGGGGGCTGTTTCAAAAGCCGGTTTTTCGTCATTGTGAACGGTGTAACACGATCTATAATATCAGTAAACCAATGGATTGTTTCGGGCTTCGCCTCTGTAATGACGACGATTTCAGTCTTTTGAGACAGCCCCTTAATAAAGCGCTGTCCCTGCGGACAGGCCAATTAACAGATAATGCGACAATTTGAAATGCACCCATTGTTACTAACCGTCATTTTTTGTCATTGTTGTCCGCTAAAAGTAAGAAAATAATATGATTTACTTATTATAGTCTGATAATCAGTTGTGTATTTTTATATTTTCAAAAGTACCCCCCCTGCATTTCAGGGAACAGGGAATTTTGATATTTCATTTTTTGTTCGTTTACTATGCTTCGCCAAGTGCCTTCCGGATCTTCCAAAAAGGTGTAAATATTGATATAGCTCATCAATTGCTGTCTGACAACGGACACCATATTCGAAAAAGCCCATTTGTGCCTCACCCTGCACCTGACGAGTGTCAGCAACAGATTTGCCGGCATGGACATCCATATTTGTATCTCAATGGCATTCTGATTGTC
>JAIRLS010000340.1 GCA_031259205.1 Bacteroidales bacterium
CCCCGTGGAGACCCACCCTGACGGCCTGCACCGACAGGCACAAAGAAGCCATCCGGCAAATGAAAATGGAAATAGAAAATGCAAAAAAATGGAAATAGAAAAACCGGACGGCGCCTCTAAGCCGGACGGCATTAATAATGCAAAAACATGACCGCGTTTATCAGTCAGCCATCGGTAAAAATATTTTAAACCAATGAAACAATATGAATAGAATAATAGGGGTAATTTTTTTAATGTGCTTAATAAATTCATGCGCAAAAAGAACTGCTGAAACAGTTTTTCTCAATGTCTCGGCCAAGAATCTGGTTTTCTGGCCGGAAGCATCAGTCAAAACTTTGCAGATAAGCGGTAATTGTGAATTTTCGGCGCAACTGTCCGACCCGGTTCACGCGGCATGGTGCAAATTGAATTTGAATACCGGAAATACCGACAATCTTAGCGTTACAGTGACCGCCAATCAACAGATAGGGATGGAACGCGCCGCGCAGATTGTTGTCAGCGCCAAGGAGTCTAACGACCTCAAACAGTACATAGATGTTAAACAAATGGCGGTCGAAGCGAAGGTATCGGTCAGGGAAACGCAAGTGACGGTAAACGAGAGCGAGGGCCTGCTGTTTGAACTGACGGTGACCTCAAATATTCCTGTCACCTTTGATTTTCCTGCATGGATTGCCTTGCAGGGCGAGAATCCCGCCGCCACAGGCACGCAGAAATATACTTTTGCCGTGACGCCGCTGACAAACGAAGAAACACGCGAGGGAAGTCTTAGCGTTCGGTCGGCAGACCCTTCCGTACCCGCCAACAGCGTTGCGATAGCCGTAAGACAAACCAAAGCGGTGTGCGAGTTGCGGGTGGCCACCTACAACATATACGTAGGACATGCCGCCGACGACACCGGATGGGGCGCGCGGAAGGCCATGGTCAGCCAACTGGTCCGCACCCACGATTTTGATATTTTTGGGGTGCAGGAAGCCCAAAAAGATCAAATTGACGATATTCTCGCCGCAGGCGGTTACAGCTACACCGGCACGGGACGCGACGGGGGAACCAGCGGAGAACACAGCGCCGTTATTTATAAAACAGGCAAGTTTGATCTCCTCGAAAGGGGCGATTTCTGGTATTCCGAAACGCCCGACGTTCCCGGACTGGGCTGGGACGCCACTTGCTGCAACCGCATCTGTTCGTGGGGAAAATTCAGAGAAAGGACGACCGGCCGTACCTTCTATTTCTTCAATTCGCATTACGACCATCAGGGGGTGACGGCCAGATATGAATCGGCAAAATTAATGGTAGCGAAAATCAAGGCCATTGCAGGCTCATATCCCGTATTCGCTACGGGCGACTATAACGCTAACACGACGGGAAACTCCATCCGGTATATCCTGACGGACGGACTGTTGAAAGATTCCCGTGCGCTGTCGGAAACAACGCCTTCCGGAACGGCAGGCACTTTCAACGGATTCTCTTACACCCTGAACCAAATGACGGAGAACCTCAGGATAGACTTCATCTTCCTGTCCGACCGGATCCACGTAAAGGAATACCGTACTTTAAACGACCGTCCGAACGGAAAATACCCGTCCGACCACGATCCCGTATTTATCCATGCAAAATTCTAATAATTCTAATAATAATCACTAAAAAATCGTATCAATATGAAAAAGTTAAATTTGTTTGTTGTAGTTGCCCTGTTGGGCATAATGTTCGGATGCAAAGACGATCCGAAAGAAGACGCACCCGTGTTGTCGCTGGTAGCTCCCGCCGACGGCGATAACATTGATTTGAATACCGGCAACAGCGTAACCTTCAAGTGGAAATCGGAAGGCGCCGAAATGGTTGGAGGTTATATCCTGTATCTGGGCGCCGACGCGGCAATGTCCAATCCTGCCAAATTCACCGAAAGTACGTTTTCCCGCACTTTCACCGCCGCCAATTTGGATGCGACGCTGGGCGCCGAAAACTTCGGATGGAAGACGGGGGAAACCGGTACGCTCTACTGGACGGTAAAACCCGTATCGGAGTATCAAAATGCCACGCTGCCGGAACCGCGAACGCTCAAGGTGACACGAATTACCGTGCCTCCTCCGGAGATTGTCCTGCAAGCGCCGGACGACTTTTTACAACTGGACGCCGCTTCGTACTCCTTCCCGCTCGGTTTTCGGTGGGGGCAGACGTCTGGAATCACCGCCTACACGCTGAAAATATCCAAAGAAAGCGCTTTCCCCGCCACTGCCGCCACTGTCACCTTTGAGGCGGGCAATACGGCCGAGAAAAGCTTCACGGCCGAAGAATGGGACGTCCTGCTCGAAGGTTTCGACGTGGATTATGAAGGAGAGGCGACGCTGTACTGGACAGTGACGCCCACCGATGCGACGGTGGAATATGCTTCCGGAACTCGCAGTATCGCCGCCAAGCGCAAACCTTTCTCCACTATTGTGCTGACCTCCCCCGCCGACGGGTTAGAGATCAACGCCGAACAGGAATTTACGGATCGCACGCTGTTGCCGCTTTCTTTCACTTGGGAGAAACTGGAAAGCGTGAGCGGTTACGTGCTGTCCTTTTCGCTTTCGCAGGATTTTTCCAATCCGGTGGATTTCAACATGATAGATGCAAACAGGAAAAGTTTCGGAGATGAGACCTTCGACGACCTGCTCGAATCGCTCGGCGTGAATTATGGCGCCACCGCCACCCTTTACTGGACGGTAACGCCCAGTGGCGAGGCCGGCGAAATCAATACGCAGGTGCGTACCCTGCAAGCCAGAAGATGGGACAACACCATATTAGTAGGCACTTTTGCCGGAACAGGCACGCAACTTTGGACAGACAGACCGGCCGGCTGGATACAGCCTTCGGCAGTAGCCACGCCCAATCAGGAAGTGAATATCATTACCGAGGGTCATCTGGGAACGCTGAAAACGGCTTCGCTGCAAAGCATTTATGGTGTGGCTTTCGACAGCGAGGGCAACATGTTTGCCACAGTGAGGTATTCAACCATGTCGGGTATTGTGAAAATCAACGAAGCGGACAACTCGGTGGATGCAGTGCATCTCAAACTGATGGCCGGCGGAACGGGTAATGTCTATACAAATATTTTCTGCCCCAACTCTATATTTTATGATGCCGGCCGCAACAGGTTTCTCATTGCCGAAGAAACAGAGACGACTTTTGAGCATTTCCATACGCTGGACTATAATAACGGGAAATGGGAACTGAACGCTCGCCAAATGTCCCTCGCCGACAGAAAAGGTTTGGGGGCTACCTCAAAATCGGTAGCGCTGGTATTTGATCCATCCGGAAGCGCTATGAATGCCGGAGGGGGAAAACACAACATGGTGCTGCATCCGCAGGACGGATATATTTACGGACACATTAATACCAAATTTTACAAAGCCCATCCGGAAACCTTCGCAGCCGAAATCATTGCCGAAAATGTGAACAACGCTTCCACCGGAGTGACAAAAAATGTGGCTTTCGACCCGAAAAACCCCGACCGGCTCTGGTTTACTTCCTATCACCATGCCAATAACAT
>JAIRLS010000015.1 GCA_031259205.1 Bacteroidales bacterium
ATGGAAAAAGTAAAACAATTACAAAAAGAACAATAATATGAAATCATTACTGCTTATACAGCTTGTATTATCCATCTTATTAGCTATCGCAGCTATCGGGATGATGATCGGATCATTTATTATAGAATCCCCCGTTTTGTGGAAAGCATTTACAATCGTCGTTGTGACTGTCAGTATTCTATTTGTCGGACAATTCTATAAAGAACTAATCCATGAAGAGCATGAACATTAGACACGGTTAAAAACGACAGCAAAGAACGATCACGGGCCATCGGGATAGCCCAATAAACAAACACAGCCGGATAGAAGCAATCCCGGCGTTTCCCAAAAGAAACGCGCTTCGATTCCGGTATTTACGGGTTGTGCGCGACACGGGATTAGCGCAAACATCAATGAAAAATTTTGAGATACAGGACAAGAAACTTTTGGTGGAAGACCCCGACATCCAGGCGTCTTTCATCGACACCCTTTGCCGGATACACAAAAAGAGCGCCGGCGAAGCGGAAATGATTTTTAACCGCGAAGCGCTGTATTACAAAAAAGCGCTGCTGGACAACGAATGGCTAAGGAAATGCACAGGATTGAGCCTGTATTCGTCCTTCCTCGACATCGCCATTTCCGGTCTGTCCATCCAGCCGGGAAGCAAGTCGGAAGCGTTTCTGGAAGCCCGGAGCGCCAAGCAACTTGAATCAAAGGAGGAAGGCGGAAAGATTTATCAAAAAGAAGTATGGGTAAAAGTCTGCCGTCTGGTCGTAACGGCCTACGGCGAGTTGAACATGCGCATTGCCTGCGGGCAAATCGTCCGGCTTAACAACCCCATCGTGATTTACGAGGGCGACCGTTTTCAGCCCCGCACCAACGAACGCGGAGAACTTACCGTCGACTATGCACCGGCCATACCGCGCAAGTCGACCAAAATCATCGGCGTTTGGTGCTCCATCGTACTGCCCAACGGCGGGATTGATTTCAAATGGCTGCTGAAAGAAGACATTCATCGGCTGGCCGAATACAGCAAGCCGAAAAACGTTGAAAATCCCCAATCGTCGGCCTTATACAGGTCATACGACGGGCAAATCGACCCCGGCTTTTTGGAAGCCAAATGTATCAAGCACGCCATGCGCGCCTATACCAAACTCCACATATCCGACAGTATCACCCTGGAAGAAGACGAACAAAGCGAGGCAACCCCCACCGGCTTTGCATCCAACGAAACAAAAGAGAGAGAAACAGTAACAGTTCAACAACAGCCGGAAGAAGATCCGGACATGCCCTATTGATTTATGGAAACAACTTTAGTAAAAATAGACGACTTTAAAGCGCTCATCTCAACGGCGCCCGCCGCGCTGGAAGAAAACAAAGCCAGTTATGCCACTGCCCTGAAAAAGGGCGAAGAACTGATTGCGCTCGCCAGCGGGAAAATGGATGACATCATCGACGATCAACTGTCGACTTATATCAGCAGAGTCAAAGCGACCATCAAGACAATGAAGGAAAAGCGCGAGCCGTTTACCCAAATCATGACGATGGTCGCCAAGGAATTTACCACGCTCGAAAGCGCGTTAAAAGATCCCGTCGAGCGCTGCCAAAAACTGCGGGACGCCTATGCAACAAAGAAAATGGAAGAACGCCGCGAACAGGAACGCCTGGCCGCCCTGCGTCTGGCCAAAGAACAGGAATTGATAGAAGCCGAAAAGGACTACCGCATCAAGTACGCGGCAGCTGCGGCGAATCACACCCTGTCGTTAAAGCAAAAAGAACTGGCGTGGTTCAATTCCCTGACACTCGACAAAGTTGAGAGCGCCGAACAGTCAATTAACCTTATCGGCGGCAGTGAAATGGAATCCTGTTTTTATTTCACCGTAACCCCGTTTGCTTACCGGTATGCGACACAGGCGGAATTTGAAGAACAATTCCCTGCGGCAGAACGTCAAAAACTCGTTACGGAAGCCTTCCTTACCTTCAAAAAAGAAACAGCGCTGTTCAAACGGGAACTCATGGACATGCTGCCTTCCAAAATCAAACAGTTAGAGGAAGCCGAAGCCGCGCGGATAGCCGCCGAAGCCGAAGCCAAACGCAGGGCCGCCGAAGCCGAAGCCGCCCGGATTGCAGCGGAAAAGGCCAATGCGGAAGAAAAAGTGCGTCTGGAAGCCGAAGCCAAACGCAAGGCCGCCGAAGCTGAAGCCGCACGGATAGACAGGGAAGCCGCCGAAGCCAAACGCAGGGCAGAGGAAGAAGCCCGAAAAGCAGAAGAAGCCGCGCGTATAGCCGCCGAAGCCGAGGCCGCCAAGCGTAAAGCCGAAGCCGAGGCCGCCCTGAAAGCCGCCGAACGCAAAGCAACGTCTTTTGTCGACGCACAGGCAGACCTGTTCGTCCAAGCCCCCAAAGTCAAAGAAGGCTATCAAATCATTGCAAAAGACAATTCCGCATGGCTACTCCTTGTACAACTCTGGTTTGAAAAAGAAGGTCATACGCTTCCCGCCGACAAGTTTGAAAACATGACCTTGGGCCGGATAAAAACTTTTTGCGAAAAATATGCGTCCAAAAAAGAGGAGTTTATCGAAAGCAAACTCATCGAGTACAAACCCGTATACAAAGCAAAATGACGACGAACTACTACCGACTCCCGCAAGTGAGCAACTCCGACCTGTCGTGGTTGAAAAACCAGCTGTATCCGAGGGAAAACATATCGGATCCAACGGAAGCCTACGCTTTCGGGAGCCTGATAGACGCCATGCTGACCGAGCCGGCAAGGGTGGATTATTTCAAGCGCACGCTCGACGGGAAGCGGGTTAAAAAAGAACTCTTTGAAAACGCCGTGAAAATGAAGCAAGCCTTCCGCCGGGATGAATTTTGCGCCACCCTGACGGAGAACTCCGACGGTCAGAAAATAAGCATCGCACACGACAGGGAGTACAATCACCGGGGCTTCCCCTTCACCCTGGACGTGCGTTGCAAGTGGGACATCTGGCGGGAAGACTGGGGATGGGGCGGAGACATCAAATCCACCACAGCCCAAACGCAAAAAGAATTTGAAGCCGCCGCCCTGTATTTCGATTACGACCGTCAACGGGCCTTCTACATGGATCTGCAAGGCGCCGAACGGGACGTGCTGATCGGAATATCCAAGGTCAACCACCGGGTATTCAAGATATTCATCAACCGCGAGAGCGAGTTTTACAAACGCGGACAGGACAAGTACCTCGAACTGGCTTTCCGCTGGTATTTACTTTTTGGAAAAAACAAACATGAGCAACATAATCATTGAAAAAGAAAACCGGTTTTTGATACAGTTTGATTACAGCCGCCGCCTGTCGCAGGCCGTTGTCAAGTTGCCGGGCGTCGAATACAACCCCAAGTACCGCCGGTGGGAATGTCCCATCACCAGCGCCGCCGGCGTGTTTGCCTTCGGCGCTAAATACGGCTTTATCCTGCCGGAAAAGAAAAGCCGGCGCAGCGTGTTTTCCGAACCGGTAACGCAGCTGCCCGACCTCAAAGAGGAGATAGACCTGAAAATGCAGCTTTTTCCCTACCAGCGCAACGGCGTGGCCTACGCGCTCGAAAAAGGCAGTTGCATCATCGGGGATGCCCCCGGACTGGGAAAAACAGCACAGGCCATCGCCGCCGTTTGCGCCCGCGACCTGTTTCCCTGTTTAGTTATCTGTCCCGCCTCACTCAAATACAACTGGCTTATGGAATGGAAACTCTGGACAGGCAGGCACGATCCGGCCATACTGACCGACACGATAAAAAATACATGGAGCGTATTCCATCAGATGGGAATGCACGACGTATTCATCACCAACTACGAATCGCTGAAAAAGTATTTTGTCGTTCAAATCAACACGCCCAAAGGACAGCGTTTCAAACTGGAGCACATCCGGTTCCATCCCAATATCAAGCTGTTCAAATCGGTTATCATCGACGAAAGCCACAAGGCCAAGGACCCGTCCACGATGCAATCCAAGCTCTGTTACGGCCTCACCCGCGACCGGGAACTGGTATTGCTTCTTACCGGGACGCCGATCGTAAACCGTCCGATCGATTTGCTGTCGCAAATCCTGATGTCCGGGAAAATGCACCATTTCGGGACGATTGCCAACTTTCGCGAGATGTGCGCCGATGACGAACGCTGGCCGGAGATAAACACCATACTGCGCAATCACTGCTATTACCGCCGCGAAAAACAGGAAGTATTAAAAGATTTGCCCGACAAGTACCGACAAAAAGTCTACTGCGACATTGACAACCGGGACGAATACAACGCTGCCCTTGCCGACCTTGCCGGCTATCTGGCCGACTACCGTCAGGCCACCGACGAGAAGATCATGCGCTCCATGCGCGCCGAAATCATTGTACGCATCGGCGTATTGAAAAACATCTCCGCCCGCGGCAAGCTGAACGATGTGAAGGAATACATCGACAACATTGTCGAGCAGGGAGAAAAAATCGTTGTATTCATCTTCCTGAAAGAGGTAGCCGCCAAGTTGCGGGAACGCTACCCCGACGCCCTGTTTTTCACCGGTGGACAAAGCGAAGATGAACGGAACCGGGCGATCGACGATTTCCAGAAATGCGACGAATGCGGCGTCCGGTTTGAACGCCACACGGACTGCGACCATGAATTTGTTCCGTCGGAACATAAAATAATCTTCGTCAATTACAAGGCCGGAGGCGTAGGGATTACCCTGACGGCTTCGTCCAACGTTTCGTTCATTGAATTTCCATGGCATCCGGCAGATGTGGAACAGGGAGAAAGCCGCTGTCACCGTATCTCGCAGAAAAACGCCGTACAGTCGCTGTTTTTTATCGGAAGAAACACGATCGACGAACAAATCATGCAGATCATTGAGGACAAGCGGGAAATGGCCGAAGCCTGCACGGGAGCGGTCGATAACACGGAAGAAAGGATTATTCATTCAATTACCGAACTTTTAGGCCATGCTTGACACGATCACCCCCTGCGACCAGCTGTTTGCCGAAGCGAAGGAAATACAGGCATACTGCGAGATAACCGCCGGCGACAACCCGCAGGAGATAGCCGGGCGCATCGCCGACCTTGGCGTGTACATTGCCCGCACGGGAAAAATGCTTGCCGACGCCAAGTACCACCTGAACCGGAAGCGGAAAGACGATACGATGGAATTGATAGAGCGGATGCTGGCGGATAAAAAACTGTCGGCAAAAGTTCAGAACTCGCTTATCGAAAGCATTTGCAGGGACGAACAATACCTTGTCGACTGGCTTGAACGGCTAAACCGGGCGGCAACACACCAGCAGGAAGCCTGCCGGACGCTGCTGAGTTACGAAAAAGAGCATTTAAGAATATCAAAAACGGGATATTAATATGAAAATCACAGGCATCGACCCCGACACCAAGTTCTCCGGCGTAGCCGAATATGAACCGGAAACAAAACATTTCCACGTTCAAAAGATGGCTTTCTTTCAGCTGTACGAATATCTGAAGGAAAACCGGGAACGGATTGC
>JAIRLS010000063.1 GCA_031259205.1 Bacteroidales bacterium
TGCGAACATGAAGGGATGAATTACTTCTTGCTTCGTTCCTTGCAGTCACAATGACGAACGACGTTTTTGCCGCAAAGTCGCGCAGCGACGATACTTGATTAACCGTATGCTTCAGCATACGGATTATCAATCACATATATGATAAGTCCCGCAGGGACGACACTTTTATTAAATTGGTTAATAAAAGTATCGTCCCTGCGGGACTTTCTGATTGTTAGCGCATTCCGTATGCTGAAGCATACGGTTAATAAAGTGCTGTCCCTGCGGGACAGTCCGATTAACAGACAATGAGACAATTTGAAATGCACCCTTTCAAATTGTCGCAATGTCATTGCGGGACTTTTTTTAACCACGAAGTCGCAAAAGTAACACAAAGTTTCTTTACTTTGTATTACTTTGTGAAACTTCGTGTCCTTTGTGGTTAAAAAAAACCACGAGGTCGCAGAAGGGATACAACGTAAAAACTTCGTTCTTTCGTGCTTTCGTGCTTTCGTGCTTTTGTGCTTTTGGTCGTAAAGTTTTCATCCCTAATTCCATAAAGGTTAGGAATCTATTTTTTAGAACGGCATGGAAATCATTTAATTAGATAAATTTTATCAACTACCGGATTCGGCAACCGATAAAATCCTGCCCATCATTGAATTGCCATTAAATACAAAATAAATACCTGAAAATCTGCGGAGTTACCGTTTAATTTTCCGGGATCCTGATCCAATAGGTTTTTTGGGTGGCATTGGTGAGTTTGGTATCTCTCAACCAAGGATTTAACAGTTTCAACATTTTGTAATTTGTGTGGTGTTGGCAGGCAAAATCCGCCCAGTCGGGGATGGCTGTTTTTACTTCTATTTCGATATATCCAACAGGCTTGTACCGTTCATTTTCAGGCACATAAAAGCCATATATTTCGGGATTGGACATGATTTGTTTCACGGCAACGATACGATACAGGTAACGCATTGTTTCCTCGTTCAACAATAACCGGTAATAATCGTTTACTTTTTGGATTTTCATCTGCCGGGCCAATCCTTCGCTTCCCATGTTGTAGGAGGCCGCTGTCAGCGTCCAGTTACCGAATTGCCTGTATGCCTTGTTGAGATAGCTGCATGCGGCAAGGGTCGATTTTTCGACATGATAACGTTCATCTACTTCCGTACCGATTTCCAGTCCGTGCTCCTTAGCCGCATCTTTCATGAATTGCCAGAAACCGGTAGCGCCTTTGGGAGATACTTTGTTCATGAAATCGCTCTCAATCAATGCAAGATATTTGAAATCGTCGGGAATCCCGTTTTCCGCCAGTATTTTTTCTATCACGGGAAAATAACGGCTGCTGCGCTTGAGATATTGCAGCGTGTTGGAATGGAAATTCATATTAACGATTAACTCACGTTCTAAGGATTCGTGAACATCGAATAACTCAATCGGCATACGCTCTCCGGCGAAAACAGCCGAATCGGGAAAAAAAGGGGATCCGGCTGCTGTCAATGGCTTGCCGGTCGTTTTATTTTCTAACGGATACAGTGTTGGCGAGAATGCTGAAAAAGCCACAATAAAAGCGATGATGATTGATCCGCTGAAAACAATGATGATACCTTTTTTCATGAAAAACATTTAATTGTGCAAAGATACTTTATTTTTCATGATAAACTATCCCTAATTGAAACTTTTTTTGATATATTCACGTAAAAACGAAGAAACAGAGGGTACTATGACGTTATCTTCCGTATTTGGTTTTCGTTCGCCGGAGAGAATTTTCCGTAAAATGGGTTATTTTGGCGATCAGCGGGGTATTTTGCGCCGTTACAGGCGGGAGCAGTCGGGATGGGACATACATTTGCAAAATACGCAAAGTTTTGCCATCCGGTCGGCGCAGGATAAAGACCGCCGGTCGGCCATTGTGCTGGGTAGCGGCTGGCTGCTTGACGTACCGCTCAAAGAATTGAGCGCCATGTTCGGCAAGGTTACGCTGGCAGATATCAGACATCCCGCACAAGTCAGGCGGAGAGCGGAACAATTGTGCAATGTGACGCCGGAAATCTGCGATATTTCCGGTTTTGCCCGTTCCGTATATCATTACGCACAACAATACCGTCGTAGCAGGAAACGTCCGCCGCTGGACAGCATCGCCCCCGACCGGCTACCGGAACTGTCGGACTACGGATTTGTCTTTTCCTGTAACATCCTCAGTCAGTTGAGCAGCCTCCTCGAAGAATATCTTTTGCAGTATTTCGAAATTCAAGATGAAGAACTGATGGCTTTCCGGCGAAAAGTACAACAACTGCACATCGCCGGTTTACCGAAAGGACGTTCGTGTTTAGTGACTGATTTCGAGGAAAATACATTCCGCCCTACCGGTGAGGATCCGCAGAAAAACATTCTGATAGATCATCCCGTCATTCAAAATCCACACGCTCAACGATGGGTATGGCATTTCGATACCCGAATGACATACAGCCCCGGCAGAATCACCTCTATGGAAGTGCTGGCCGTTCAACTTTAGCGTTGAGAAACTGTTACGGAATAAATTGCCCATTAATGCCTGACGACGCAAAAATCAGGCAGCTATTTTCCATAAAGCATTAATATTTAAATTATTACAGGAATTTTATAGGCCATCTGATTCGGTAGTCTAAAATTCAACATACTTAAAGGGGAACAGGGCATCTCATCAAATTGTACCGGATAAAATGATTTTTGACGTTATGGCAATGTTTCCGATAATTGTCGTTCTATCGCCGTTTGCAGTCCGTCTATTTCCGCCAGTCCTTTCAGCCGTCCGATAAGCGGATAGCCCGGATTGGAAGGGCGCGAAAAATCGTCCAGTAGCTTAATGCCGTGGTCGGGACGAAAAGGCATACGGAAGTTTTCCAGTCCTGCTCTTTTTCTTCGCCGCTGTTCTTCCAGCAGCGTTTTTACGACGGCGTACATGTCCACGCATCCCGACAAGTGTCCCGATTCGTAAAAACTGTCGGGCGTCAGTCGGGCGGTATTTCTCAAGTGGATGAAATGTATCCGTTCGGCGAATTGCCGTGCCATTGCCGTCAGGTCGTTGTCGGGACGTATGGAGAGCGAACCGGTGCAGAAGGTAAGGCCATTGGACGCCGAGGGATTTTGGGCGAATATTTGTGCCAGATCGTCTGCCGTCCCTGCAATGCGAGGCAGTCCCAGCAGAGGAAATGGAGGATCGTCGGGATGGAGGCACATCCGGACGCCTGTTTCCTCCGCCACCGGAAGGATATCGTTCAGGAACAGCGACAGGTGTTGTTTCAGCCGTTCTTTTCCCATGTCGCGGTACGTGTTCAGGCAGTTCAGGAAACGTTGCCTGTAATCGTCCCCGTCGGATATGGAGCCATGTATAAAAGCCTGCGTAACGATGATGATATTATGCGTCAGCGTTTCTTTTTCCGGTTCGGTCATTTTTTGCGCCAGTTGTTCCGCTTTCCGGAGCAGGTAGTCCGGATAGTCCTTTTGGGCGTCTTTGCGTCCGAGCAGGTATATGTCAAAGGCGGCAAAAGTGGGAAGGTCGAACAGCATGGTTTCTCCTCCCCGTTCGTTTTTGTAGTGCAAATGAGTTCTTGCCCAATCCAGCACGGGCATGAAATTGTAGCAAACCGTGTCGATACCGCAGGCGGCGAGGTGGCGGAGCGATTGCCGGTAATTGTCCGTCAGTCGCTCGCAGTCCCGCGAACGGGTTTTTATTCCTTCGGTCACCGGCAAACTTTCCACCACGCTCCAATGAAGGCCGTATTGTTCAATTTCCCGCTGCACGCGCCGGATTTCATCTACCGGCCACACATCGCCGGGAGGAATGTGGTGCAGCGAAGTCACCACGCCTTCTACACCTATTTGCCTCAAGTCGCTTAACGTTATAACGTCATCCCGTCCGAACCATCGCCATGTTTTTTCCAGCATACGGATATGAATTATGAATTATGAATTATGAATTATGAATTATGAATTATGAATTATGAATTATGAATTATGAATTATGAATTATACCTACAGATTTACACAGAGAAACGTCATCTTCCATTTTCAATTAAGATATTCAAGTTTCCCACCTGATTTTATTCGATTGTAATAACGATTAAATCCTTGTGGAGAATAATCTGATCTATTGTTCATTCGCAATATGTAATGACTGATTTACTCATTTTTACCTGTTTTACAGTCGGATACATTTTTTGATGATGAAGACGATGAGTTCTAAACTCCGCTAAAGGCGCTGAAACCGCCGTCGATGGGGATGATGGCGCCGGTAATGAAACTTGCGTGAGGTGAACAGAGGAAATGCACCATTCCGTTCAATTCGCTGATGTCGCCGAAACGTTTCATCGGTGTTCGCGCTAACACTTTTTTGCT
>JAIRLS010000064.1 GCA_031259205.1 Bacteroidales bacterium
GCAATGGTGTCGGGGTTTGTGCTGTCGTCAATGAGCAGCAGCTCAAAATCGCCCAACGTCTGGTCAAGGATGCTCCGGACGGATTGCGTAATATACTCCGGTGGCTCGTTGAACGTAGCCATTACAACTGATATGAGGGGTTTTGCTGTCATTTCAGGTAGCTGTAAATTTTGTACAATTCGAGTATCATGTGCAGGTTTTCTATAATTTATTTTTGTTTTACTTGCAGATAACAGCGCTGCCATAAGAATCCGGCAATGGAACAAAAAGTGCGTCGTTTTCTTTGCAGAATTGTAGCACAGCTTGATGAGAGCCTTTGTAGTGTCTGCAATTATAGTCGTGCACAAAAATATATCCACCATGTTCGAGGCGTGGATAAAAGAACTCCAACCCACTTAAAATAGGGGCGTACAAGTCTGTATCTATGCTCACGAAACAAAAAGCAACATTTTCTATACATGCTGTTGTATCAGGAAAAAAGCCTTTTTTAACAATACATTTTTCGGGGTACTTCATTTTATTCATTACCAATTTAATGTCTGTATTGGAAAAATCATTTCTAAAAGCAGAATAATTACCCGCAACTTCTTTTTCTACATCTTTGTTGTCAAACCCTTCAAAGGTGTCAAACAAGTAAAGCATTCTGTTTGGAAACAATGCATTTATTTTTGCAGCAAACTCACCCCTATAAACGCCGAATTCTGCCACAGCGCCTTTTAGCTTTCTGCTTTCGATTTCTTCCTTGCATAAAAAGAGCGTAGCTTGCCTTATATGGTCATAAGCTATTGGCAATGAGGAATTTACCCCCCCGCTTATCGCCTCATTTTCAGGGGTATAGTCACGCAAAGAACCTATCAGGTAAACATTTTTCTTTGCAAGCTGCTTTGAAAGCAACGGGTAGAAACATCGTAAAAAAGATTTCATAATTTTATTAATTTTAAATTCATACTATTTTATAACCCAAACTTTTTGCATCGTTAAAAAACATCTGCACCGTTTCTAATGAAAGTTGCGTTAAATCCTTGCCTATATTCGGTATTTTCTTAAGTATATCATTCGTAACAGTAATAATATCTACCCCACACTCCTGCGCTTGGAAAATATTCAGCAGTTCACGCGTACTTGCCCATAAACTTTCTACTTTTGCAACATCTTTGCACATCTTTACGGTTTGCTGCATCACAGGTATCGGGTTGACACCGGTATCCGCTATTCTTCCCGCAAAAACAGAGATATACGCCCCGACGCCCGGCGTTAAGCTTTTAAGGACTTGCTCTACCTGCTCAAGCGTCAGTATCGCCGTAATGTTAAGCTTGAATCCTTCGGCGGATAGCTTCCTTATCAAATTTGCAGACGATAGCCCTTTTGTATTCGTTACAGGAATTTTGATGTAAATATTGCCTGCCCAGCTTCTGATTTTCCGCGCTTCCTTTTCCATAGCTTCGAAATCGTCGGAAAAAACTTCAAACGATAGCGGAAGGTCGGGTATTGCCTTCACGGCCTCCAAGGCAAATTTTTCGTAGTCCGTCACGCCCGCTTTTTTCATCAGCGATGGGTTGGTGGTAAAACCGCTTACGAAACCGGCACGATACATTTCCAACATACCATTAATGTCGGCGCCATCGGCAAAAATTTTTATTTTAAAATCTTTCTTTGTCATAATTTTATTATTTTAGATTGTTAATTAACATGAAACGATTGCGTTGACAATTAAATGCCATACTATCCCCTGCCATCCTTCGGCATGGGGAGTAATTCTATCTGGCGATACAACAGGAATTAATATGCATACGTTCGCTTTTTGCTTTGCATATCCACCGTCTCGGGAAACGATGGCAGTAATTTTCGCCCCTTTCTCGACGGCGTAGTCTATCGCCTCTTTTATGTTTAAGGAAGTAGTCGTTGAGCCTCCACCAACAGAAAAGATCAGTAGTGCATCATTGCTGTTAAGCTTTGACGTTTCCAACCACTTATTAAAGGTTGTACGCCATCCTTCGTCATTCGTCCGCGCAGTTAATTCGGATACATTGTCTGTTGGTGCATAGGCTTCAATACCTGCGATTTTTCTAAAATCATTGACCGCATGAGATGCGTTTGCCGCACTTCCTCCCACGCCAATGATAAATAATCTCCCCCCACTTTTTCTAAGGTCGGACAATAATTCAATGGCTTTCACGATTTCACTTCGGTCGATGGAATTTGTAATTTGGCTCGTTTCCATCAAATATTGCTGGATGTATTCTGTATGGTTCATAATTTTTATTTTTCAAAATTGTTATTTACTTAAACTTTTTATTTTTAATGCTGCTTCATATAGATTATTAACCGTAGTACGCGGAGGTTCTCTACCGCTTTTTTGTAAGGAGTGCTTATTATTTATTTTAATAGTATATACTCCCATCGTATTGCCGCATTTTATGTCGGTATCCTGATCTCCGATAAAATAGCACTGTTGAATATCCAAATTATATTTTTCAACGGCATTTTCAAGAAAGAGCGTACCCGGTTTCCGGCAAAGGCACTTTGCGGTATACTCAGGAGCTATCCCATCCGGATGGTGGTAGCAATAGTAAGAAGCATCTATTAGTCCGCCGTTTTCTGCTGAAAAGGTATCAAGCAAATGGGCTATTGCTTTTAAATTTTCCATCGTGGTTTTCCCTTTTGCAAAGCTCGGCTGGTTGGAAACAACAATGTTCATGAAGCCTTGCGCCTTGAGTAGCTGCAATGATTTTAAAACATAAGCATAGATGCTGAAATCATCCGGATAATGAGGTGACTCATATTCGCTGGTTTTAGGGTTATATACTAATGGATTAATAACGCCATCCCTGTCTAAGAATACGGCTTTTTTCATCATTTTTTATTTCCTGATAATTTTTCACTTAAATCACTTAATCCTTTTTGTGAGCCGATTTCGTAAAACCGTTCAGATACCTCATATCCGAATAGCTGTTTTTCGCCAGACAGCTGTTCATATACCGCTGCCAAATCAAAAACCATGTCATTAGGAAATGTATTGAACACGTTTTTGCTTAAAATGCCCAGCCCGTAATCAATATAATTCATTTCACGGGTTTTATGTTTCTTGCTATACTTGATTAGCTCATTATTTTGAAATATCACATTACTCGCATCCCAGCGGTCGTCATTCTTGAAAACGGTCATTAATCCTTTCATTCCAGAGGTGCGGTAGGCTGTTTCAACTTGCCTGAAATCTATATCCAGGTAGGAGTCTCCGTACAGCACAAAGAAGCTTTCCGGTAAGCTACTGCCGATTTTCCGTATGGCGCCGCCTGTACCGAGAAGCTTGTCCCCATCGTAAGCGTATGCTACATTTAAGTGGTAATGGCTACCGTTTCCCACGTATTGCTCAATGATTTCACCCAGGTATCCAACGCAAAGGATGACGTGCGACACTCCTTTTTGGGCGAGCAGCGCCAGCTGGTGATG
>JAIRLS010000102.1 GCA_031259205.1 Bacteroidales bacterium
CCAGGGAGATTGGAGTAACGCCCGCGACCATCCGCAACTGGGAGAAGCAGGGGATTATCGTGTCCAAGCGGGCGGAAAACGGCTACCGGCTCTTTGACCACCAGGACATGACCATGTTGCATAACCTGGTACGGTATTCAAAAAAAAACAGGGTAAGTATACGTGCCGCGTTTCGGGTTCTTTTTGGCGGTATGCCTTCTTCCGGCAAGCCGCCTGCCGGGACTGCCGCACCCGGCGAACATATCGCGTCAATGGCGCTCAGAAGCGAAAAATGGAAGAAATGCCGCCTTGAACGCGGCTTTGTACTGGAAGACGTGGCGCGGGCCGTCAAAATTTCCCCTTCTTATCTCTACAAGATTGAGAACGAGCAGACCAACGTTTCCCTGGATATACTCCAGCGTCTTGCGGATTTTTACGGGGAAGATTTGCTGTATTACATTGCGGATGCTCCGGGGAAAAAACATTTTGTTAAAAAAGGCGGCGGCGAATTTATTGAAATCGGCCTTGAAGGGGTTTCGGTAACGTCCCTGATAGCGCTTAACAAGATAAATCTTTCCGTCATGCTATACACGATAGCCCCGGACAGCGGCAGGACCCAATCCCATCTGCATCACGGAGAAGAATTTCTCTATGTACTAACAGGGAAAATTCATTTTACGCTGGCAAACACCCGGTACGTGCTTTCTGCCGGGGATTCCTTTTGCTTCCGTTCTTCCGACACCCACTCCTGGTTTAATCACGAAAAAAAGGAAGCCCGTATTCTCTGGATATACATACCCGAAATCGGCGGCTCCCCCCGGCATCCATAGCGCAACCGGGATCGCTTGCCCGGCTATTGCCTTGACAGTTTGAATTCGGCATATTAAACAAGTCTAATATTTGCTGCTCCTGTAATCATTATTATATCCCTCCATAATTCTTTATATTTATTCATCCACCCAATTTTGATACACAATAGGAAACAGCCTTTTTATTGACAGCCATTCTTTTGGGGGACTTTTGAAAAACACTCCGAATGATGATCCTAAATTGGACTTGTCACCTGTCCGCACCCCGTTCAATGAACGAACCCCGTAATAAAGCGATTTCGCGGTATTATGAACGCTGTCAGGGTTGGATAAAATATCTACTCCTCCGAACAACCCCGAATGAGAATCCTTTACTGGAATTGGCGTTTTGACATAAATATCGGAAATACCGCGTTCCCGTTCCGTGTATATAAATTCTTCACGAGCTTTTGAAAGTACAAAACTTCTTACAATATCCTGTCCTCCGCTGTAAAAGGATGAAAGAAAAATACAAAAGACCACCGTGTAAACAAATACCCAATACCGCCTTTGTATTCCGTAAAAATAGCGCAATAAATACAAACCTGATATAATCAAAAAAACGATGGGGACAAGGAGGGCTCTTTCCGTTATGTATCCCAGCGCCAGCGAGAAAAAACTGACGAGTGATATGAGGCAATAACCAAGCGGCAATACGTCTATTTTATTTCTTCTGAACCAAAAAATCTCAATCCCCATGACAAGGATAATGCATACAGGAATTCCGCAGTAACGGATGAAATTCAGCAACGCTTTGGCAAAATTGACGGCCAGATCCCCGATCCCGGCAAACTGCGCGGTTGAAGCTGAAAGAAGGAAACAAAAGCCCGTCAAGATTCCTATCGTTCCCAAAATTTCAAACAAACAGATTTTTTCTTTCCGAAAAAACTTTCGGATAAAATACCCTGCCAGCAGAACACAGATACCGCCTGCGAGATTTTGAATTCCCCAGCCTGTTATTACACCCGCAACAAAGAGCAGAACTGAAAACGCCACATTCTGGCGGAAAGCATTATCCACGCACTTTTTTCTGTATGGAACAAGGAACAACAGGGCGGACGTTAACGCCCATAAGTAATTCAGACTTC
Source organism: Bacteroidales bacterium (assembly GCA_031259205.1). Classification (GTDB taxonomy): domain Bacteria; phylum Bacteroidota; class Bacteroidia; order Bacteroidales; family UBA4181; genus JAIRLS01. The sequence goes on from JAIRLS010000102.1 coordinate 1,916, forward strand.
CGGTGAGCCAAAGAAAATCCTGCCCCCATGCCGGCGTTAAAAGCCATACGGCGATATTGACAAACAAAAACACAGGCGGCGATATTTTCTTGAATGAACCGATGCCGTGATAGCAGACAAGCGTAATAAAAAGAGTATAGACAATGGTGTTGCATACATCAAAGATAATTTTGTTTCCGGGCGCGCAGAATACAAACTGCAAAAAATTGATAAAAACCCTTCCATTACCGACAAGTATGGGATTGGCATACAGATTGCGGGTCGATTGCATCATGTCCTGAAACGAACCTATCAGGCGTTCACGAGGGATAGACCACGAAACGGTAAAACACATATTAGGAAAATCATCCCACCAATACGGCGTGAGCGCATTAAACAGAAAGAAAAATAGTACGGGGAACGCGAACATTAAAGCGCCGACGATTTTCGGCAAAATCCGTTTGTTAGTCATGAGTGTTTCTCCTCCACACAATTGATTTTGAAAGCGTAAAATTGATTGCCATCCCCGCCGCGATACCCACGGCTTGGGCGATGAACTTATAGGGCAGGGTAAAACTTTTGAGAACAAGGGTCATTACCGCGATGTTTACCGCAAGCCCCGCAAGGGACGCGCACAAAAACAGCGCCCATTGCTTGATTCGCGGAAGCGTTTTCCGTCCCGCCTCGGCAAACGACCATGTGTGGTTGATGATGTAGTTTTGAGTCGCCGCAATCAGAAAACAGAACACGCTTACCGGAATTTCAGGCAGCCTCGCTATGTCGGCGCAGAGAAAGAAGATGGCGAGGTTTGTGATTGTGCCAAGAGCGCCGGTGAGAGAAAACTTTATGAACTGCG
>JAIRLS010000116.1 GCA_031259205.1 Bacteroidales bacterium
ACAACACCCGGCAAAATGGATAGCATTGCCGGCGGCTACCGTTCTTCTTTCGATAAGAAGGACGAATATGCTACAGCCGGCTATTATTCGGTGCGGCTTAAAGATTATAATGTGAAAGCAGAGCTTACGGCTACTACCCGCGTGGGATTTCAGCGTTATACTTTTCCTGCTTCCACGCAGTCGAATATCATTTTCGATATTGGTAACCGTTTAGGTGAAAGCGGCGCTGTGCGGGACGCCTATGTGAAAATTACAGACAATAATATTGTGGAAGGTTATGTGATTACCGAGCCCGATTATGTCAAAAGGTACCAGCCGGGAGCAACGGTAGTCATGTATTTTTATGCGGTAGCCGGTAAAAAAGCGACAGCCACAGGTACGTTTATACGCGGCGGACAGGTAACGCCTGATGCACAAATACAAGGTGTTGGGGCAGGCGCCGTATTAACTTACAACACCACAGAAGGGGAAAGTATTGAAGTAAAAGTGGGGCTTTCCTTTACATCCGTCGAAAATGCAAAACGCAATCTTGAGGCGGAAGCGGCCGAGTTGAATTTTAATCAAGCGAAAAAGGCTGCAATGGCCAAATGGAAGGAATACCTTGGCCGGATTGTCGTTCAAGGAGGTACCGAAGCAAGCAAGATAAAATTTTATACCGGCCTTTATCATGCCTTGTTGGGACGCGGTATTGCCAGCGATGTGAATGGCGCTTATCCGAAAAATGACGGCACAGTGGGACAAATACCACTAAATGCAAACGGCGTTCCTGCGTTTAACCACTACAACACCGACGGGATATGGGGCGCCTATTGGAACTTGACGCCGCTCTGGTCAATGGCGTATCCGGAATATTACAACGACTATATCAACAGCCACCTTTTGGTGTATGAGGATGCAGGATGGTTGGGCGACGGCATCGCGGCAAGCAAATATGTGTCGGGTGTAGGAACAAATATGCTGAGTATCGTGTTTGCCGGCGCTTATAATTGCGGTATCCGGGGATACGATATAGAAAAAGCTTATCAGGCGGCGCTTAAAAACGAAACAGGTTATGAAGGACGTGTGGAGGGTGCGGGAAAAATGGACGTTGGGCAGTTTGTCCGGTTGGGCTACTCGCCTTATAGTAATGTGCAATCTTCATACTCCGGCTCGGACGACGAAGGCTCTTCTTTCTCGGCGTCGCATACGTTGGAGTATAGTTTCAGCGCTTATGCGGTGGCGCAATGGGCCAAGCAACTCGGCAAGGAAAAGGATTACGAACAACTGATGTGGTTGTCTAAAGGATGGGAGCGGTTGTTCGATTCGGAATTGTCGTTGATCCGCCCGCGGCTTGCTAACGGAAAATTTATTGACAATTTTAATCCGTTCGAGTCGTGGCGCGGCTTTCAGGAGGGTAATGCCGTGCAATATACCTATTTCGTGCCTGGAGATCCCAATGCGCTGATTGAAAAAATCGGACGCGAAACGTTTAATACGCGCTTAGACTCTACATTTCTTCTTTCCCGCGAAAATGTTTTTGGCGGCGGGAAAACGGTATGGGCGTTCGCCGGAATAGAAAGCCCCTACAACCACGGCAACCAACCGAATTTGCATATTTCGTGGCTGTTCAATTTTTCGGGGAAACCGTATCTTACGCAGCAATGGACACGCCTGATATGCGATGAGTTTTACGGTACGGATGGAGAACACGGCTACGGCTATGGTCAGGATGAAGATCAGGGGCAGTTGGGCGCATGGTATGTGATGGCGGCTTTAGGCCTTTTTGATGTGCAAGGCGGCACGAGCGCTCCACCGACTTTTCAGATAGGCAGTCCGCAGTTCGAGCGCATAGAAATCAAATTAAGTCCCGTCAATGCTTCAGGGAAAAAGTTTGTCATAGAAACCGAAGGTAATACGCCCGATGCGCTGTATGTGCAATCGGCGACATTAAACGGAGAGGCGCTTGATAATTGCTGGTTTTTCCGCGACGCATTTTACCAGGGAGGAACGTTGAAGTTGAAAATGGGCAAAGAGCCCAATACGGACTGGGGAAGTAAAGTGCCGCCGTTTTATTCCAAATAAATATTAATAAAATATTAATTATGGGCAGGAAATTTTTTGTCATCATGATGTTATTGTGGTTAAGCTGGCAATTAAGTGCACAGCACCACATGCTCTGGCAAATCGGCGCAAAAGACAAAAGCGCCGAAGAATTGGCATTAAGCTCGCTTGACTATGAACAATACGGGACAATGTTCGGACAGACGGTACTGTACGAAGTCGGGAAAAATAAACCGCAAACCGATTTTCCTTTCGTCTTGCCCGGACCGGGTGACGCCTGGGCGGGAAGTACATCGAAACAGATATATGTCCGATTTGGTATCAAGGATATGACTGAAAATAGTACGGCAAGGTTGGAACTGGATTTTGTGGAAGTACATCCTTATATTCCGCCGACGCTGGAAATTACAGTCAATGGTTTTCGTTCGGAAATAACAGCTCCGGCAGGAAAGGATCAGGACTATTTGGATAACCGGAAACCTAATCCGGCGACTTTGCATTGCGAGGTCAATATTCCTGCCGGTGTGCTGAAAAAAGGCAGCAATCTGGTTTCTATCCGTTCAACAAAAGGCTGCTGGCTTGTATTCGATCAGGTCTGTCTAAACGTCGAACGTCAGATGACGCTAACCCAACCGGCTGCCGGCATCAATCTTATGGCCGCCGAAGTAAAACCGGCGCTCGTTTACGGGAAAAACCGCGAACTGCTTCAGCCGGTAACCCTTCAGGTTATCAACTGGGGCAAGCCGCAAACGATAGATGTTTTGATCGGAGGAGTTAAATCGAAACAGACGAAATTGAATACGGGCGTCAGCACCATAGAAGTCGGCCTTCCTGAAGTGAAAACGGAATCGGATTATACCATTGCACTGTCCGCCAAATCCAAAATCATCGAAGAAATTGTGGTCAAGGCTTTCCCAGTCAAACTGCGAACGGTGTACCTGATGCAACATACCCACACCGACATCGGCTATACCAAGCCGCAGACTGAGATTTTGGCCGAACATATCCGCTATATCGACTATGCGGTCGAATACTGCGAACTGACCGAAAATTATCCCGACGACGCCAAATTCCGCTGGACATGCGAAGCGTCATGGGCTGTGAAAGAGTATATTTTAAACCGCCCCAAAGAACAGGTGGATAAATTTGTCAAGTACGTCAGGGCAGGACAAATAGAAGTCGCCGGCATGTTTTTCAATATGTCCGAGATTGTGGACGAAAACTCGTTCAAAACTTTCTTTGAGCCGCTTCGCACTTTCAAGGAACTGGGTATTCCCGTAAAAACGGCTGTCCAGAACGATGTGAACGGTATAGCATGGTGCCTTGCCGATTATTTGCCCGACCTCGGCATCAAATATTTCACAATGGGAGAAAACGGACACCGCGCCTTGATACCTTTCGACCGCCCTACCCTGTACAAATGGGAATCGCCTTCGGGAAAATTTCTGTATTCCTACCGTTCCGACCATTACATGACGGGCAATTTCTGGGGAATAGACAAGGTGGACGATATTGAAAAAATGGCGCCTGCTGTGTTTGGTTATCTGGATGGTCTTGTGAGAAGAGGTTACCCATTTGATGCAGTCGGCGTGCAGTATTCCGGATATTATACCGATAATTCGCCGCCTTCCATACACGAGTGCGACGTGATTCGCGACTGGAACGATAAATATGCCGTTCCCAAACTGCGGAGCGCCCTGTTTCACGAATTTTTGGACGATGTAACAGCCCGCTACGACGACCGTCTGCCGGTTATACGCGC
>JAIRLS010000126.1 GCA_031259205.1 Bacteroidales bacterium
TGATGTGCCCGTAATAACTGCATGGCCACTAAAATGCGAAAACCAATTGAGGTGCATGTTTCAACACGGCGGATTAGGATGAACTCCCTGCGGACTTTTTTAACCACAAAGTCACAGAAGGATCACAAAGTAAAAAACTTCGTGAAACTTCGTGCCCTTTGTGGTTAAAAAAACCTCCAGTGCAATGGAGTGTGATTGCTATTTTCATTTTGCAAAAACACAACTTTTCTTCCTGATTGCCACTTTTTTATGACAGCATACTTTTTACATCACCACCAAAGAATTAACCCGTCTGTGTGTAATTTGATAATTTAATGCTATCTTTGTCCTTTCAATTCTTATTCACATGGAATATAATACCTCACAAAAAAAGCTCATTTTGCCCGAATACGGGCGTCACGTGCACATGATGGTGCAATACGCCGCGCAGTTGAAAGACCGCGACGAACGGAACGCTGCCGCCCATTCTATCATTGGCGTAATGGGAACTTTGCAGCCGCATTTGCGCGACATACCCGATTTCAAACACAAACTGTGGGATCATCTGTATGTCATGTCCAATTTCAAATTAGACATCGATTCCCCTTATCCCATGCCGGCAGCGGAGGAATTGGTAGACCGGCCTGACATCGTGCCTTATCCGCAAGTACATATCGGACGGAAACACTATGGGAAAATATTAGTGGAAATGATTCGGGAAGCAAGCAAACTGGAAGACGCCGAACAGCAAAAAGCCTTAGTTCAATTGATTGCCAACCAGATGAAAAAGACCTATCTGGCATGGAACCGGAGCGAAGTGTCCAACGATCAGATTATGCAGGATATTTGGGATATTTCCGACGGAAAAATTAAAATGGAAGCCTCATCCATCCGGTTTTTTGAAAATCTGGATATGATTGCCGCTCCTGCAGCCGCGCTTTCACCGGCCTCCCGCAATAATCCGAAATCCAAAAAGAAAAGAATCATTATCCGCAAATAATTCCGCGATGGCGACTTTCATCATTGAGGGAGGACGACGGCTTTGCGGAGAACTGCATCCGCAGGGAGCTAAAAACGAAGCGCTTCAAGTTATTTGCGCATGTCTGCTCACGGAAGAAAAAGTGATTATCCGTAACGTCCCCAACATTAGGGACGTGAATATCCTGATGGATTTGCTGCACGAACTGGGCGTGACCGTCAGCCGTATCGGAGAGAAAGATTACGAGTTTTGCGCCAAAGACGTCCATATTGACCGGCTGGAAGACCCCTGCATACAAAAGAAAGCGGCGGCATTACGTGGCTCTGTCCTGATTGTCGGCCCACTGCTGGCGCGTTTCGGCAAAGGCGTCATTTTACGTCCGGGCGGCGACAAAATCGGCAGACGGCGCATAGATACCCATTTCTTTGGATTTGAACGGCTGGGCGCTAAAATCTCTTACGACGAAAGCAACGGCTGTTTTCATGTGTCGGGACGACCGCTGAAAGGCAGTTACATGCTGCTGGACGAGGCCTCGCTTACGGGAACGGGCAACATCCTGATGGCTGCTGTGATGGCGCAGGGACTTACCACCATTTACAACGCCGCTTGCGAACCCTATATCCAGCAATTGTGCCGCATGTTGACGGCAATGGGCGCCAAAATCGGCGGCACGGGTTCCAACCTGCTCACCGTCGAAGGCGTAAGCAGGCTGGGCGGTTGCGACCATACCCTGCTGCCGGACATGATCGAAATAGGCAGCTTTATCGGACTGGCCGCCATGACCGGATCGGAAATCACCATTAAAAACGTGGCCTACGACCAGTTAGGCATTATCCCGCACTCCTTCGAGAGAATCGGCGTCCACACGGAACGGCGGGGCGACGATATCTACATCCCCCCGCACAGCGAGTACCACATCGAAACTTTTATCGACGGCTCTATCATGACCATTGCCGACGCCATCTGGCCGGGATTGACGCCCGACCTGTTAAGCGTTTTTCTGGTGGTGTCGGTACAGGCAACGGGCAGCGTGCTGATTCACCAGAAAATGTTCGAAAGCCGCCTGTTCTTTGTCGATAAACTGATCGACATGGGCGCGCGCATTATCCTCTGCGATCCCCACCGAGCCACTGTTATCGGCCTGGGCAACCGGCAACGGCTGAAAGCCACCGTGATGTCCTCGCCCGACATCCGCGCCGGCGTAGCCCTGCTCATCGCCGCCCTTAGCGCCGACGGCGTCAGCGCCATCCACAATGTGGAACAAATCGACCGGGGCTACGAATGTATCGACGAACGCCTCAACCGAATCGGCGCAAAAATTACCAGAATCAACGAATAGCGCCTTCCGGCGCCGGCAGCGACTTTTAACCCTCCGGTAAGGAATGGGCGCGGCGGACACGGAAAAGGCACAGCCTTCCGCGAAACTGTCGTTTGGTGCGGAGGAACGCTCTGTTCACAAATTTGTGCTGCGGAAAGTAGATTTCAATTAAAAATGTATTAATTTTGTCCGTATTTTAAAAAGGAAAAAATGGCAAAGGAAAAGTTAGTGCTTGCATTCAGCGGCGGATTGGATACCTCTTACTGTGCAAAATACCTTAGCGAAGAAAGGGGATTTGACGTGTATTCCGTGATCGTCAATACAGGCGGTTTCAATGACGACGAGTTGGCCGAAATAGAGAGGAAAGCCCGTGCGTTAGGCGTAAAACACCACGAAACCATCGACGTGACGAACGAATATTATTCCAAATGTATCAAATACATGATTTTCGGCAATATTTTGAAAAACAACACCTATCCGTTATCGGTCAGTTCGGAAAGGGTTTTTCAGGCTATAGCCACAGTGGAGTATGCCCAAAAGATAAAAGCCGGCTATATTGCCCACGGCAGCACCGGCGCCGGCAACGATCAGGTGCGCTTTGACCTGATTTTTCAGATCATGATGCCGGGCGTGCAAGTGATCACCCCTGTCCGCGAGATGAAACTGTCGCGCGAAATGGAGATCGAATACCTTAAAAGCAAGGGAATAGAGGATAATTGGGTAAAAAAAGCCTACTCTATCAACAAAGGATTGTGGGGAACCAGTATCGGCGGACGCGAAACGTTACGTTCGGACACATGGCTGCCCGCCGACGCCTATCCCGACCGGCTAAGCAAAAGCGGCGAAGAGATGCTTTCCGTGGGATTTGAAAAAGGCGAACCGGCGACGGTAAATGCCGTCAGGTTAGACCCGGTCGCCGCCATTCGCCGGATTGAAGACGTCGCCTCCGGCTACGCGGTCGGACGGGATACACACGTGGGCGACACCATTATCGGCATCAAGGGACGGGTAGGATTTGAAGCCGCCGCTCCGCTGATCATCATCAAAGCCCACCATCTGCTTGAAAAACACGTGCTCACCAAATGGCAACAATACTGGAAAGAACAGTTGGCCAACTGGTACGGCATGTTGCTGCACGAAGGACAATACCTCGAACCGGTGATGCGCAACATCGAAAAGTTTCTGGACGACAGTCAGGAGTACGTGACGGGAGAAGTGAAAATAGCGCTTTATCCCCGCCGGTTTGAAACGCTGGGCGTCACTTCGCCGCACGACCTGATGAACGCAAAGTTTGCTACCTACGGCGAAGAAAACACAGCCTTCTCCGGCAACGAGGTGATCGGATTTACCAAAATCCTTTCCAACCAGATGAAAATCTACGGAGCGGTAAATAAAAAATGGTGAAACGGAAAAAATGACGGGGGTGTCTCAAAAGCACGCAGATGACGCAGATGATGTGGATTTGCACAGATAAAAACGAGGCGTACAAAACGAAAGAAGTTGATTAATCCATAAAATAAAAATCTGCCTTCCTCTATTAACCCTGCGTTATCTGCGTGCTAATACCCTTTTGAGACAGCCCCTTTTTTTAACCACGAAGTCGCAGAAGTAACACAAAGTTATCCCTGCGGGATTTTTTTTAACCACAAAGTAACACAAAGTAACACAAAGTAA
>JAIRLS010000239.1 GCA_031259205.1 Bacteroidales bacterium
ACAACGTATGTATCGAAGAATTCGGCACTTTTTCGGTGAGCGCGGAAACTGCCCGTACCGTGCACACGGAAAGAGAAATACGCGCGGAATCTATTCGCGTAAAGAAGATTGTGTTCAAAACCTCGCAGGCATTAGTGAGGCGGCTGACAGGATTCACTTTCAGGAAAATGCCGGAAAAATGATAAAAAAGACTTCCCCTTTAAAAGGTGAAATGTACCTGAAAGCGTAGCCCCCATTTGGGGACGTCGGGATGATCGAGATAGTTGATACGTTTGATCAAATCAACCCTCAAGAACTTGAATATCCTGTCTATCCCGACGCCGGCTTCCATGTACGGCCGGTAGGTCAGTGCATACGTACCGGAAAGGAAGCGGAACAATTCCGGATGGGCGTCGTGTTCGTTACTGTCCGACAGTTTACCCCACAGGATTTTAAAGGTGAAGATTTCGCGCAACTTCATTTTCCTGACAAGCGGTACCCTGTTCAGTAACCATCCGTTGAAATTGTAGGCAATATGAGTTTGCATGTACTGGTCGCTTACAAATTCCAGATAGTTCATCATGTTGTAGCTATCGCTCTGATAGTCGTAACTCTGGTTGGCAGGATGGATCACCAGCAAAGGGAAAGGGACTGAGCCCCATATTTTTCCGGTTTTGAGAGATAAGTCCGCGAATCCGAAACTTGAAAACCATGTTCGCTTGTCTACCGACAGTTCCAGCCGGTGATAGTTATAATCGCCGCACAACATCTTCATACCGTAATAATAGTTTGCCGTAAACACCGGATGAACGTGGTTGATCGAGGTACGATACTGCTGTATCTGGAAAAAACGTTCGCGGGGCGCGAATCTGAGTTTCAGCGCCGCCTGTGTAATAGCGATATGCGGTATTTCTCCGTCCACGCCGGTAAACGAAAGGCTTCCGGCCGGAGTTTCTCTGCGGTGCATCAACGACGGACTGAACGAAAATCCGTTGGCGTATTCCTTTTCCCACTTGGCGATGAGGGTCGTGTGGTAAACCATTTGCCGTGCCTTTCCACGATGAAACGAGAGCAGGAAATGCTCGGCTTTGCTGAGCGAGAAATAGCTTCCAGGGGTTTCGATATCGCTTTCGAAGGACAGGCTGAACAGATTTTTGGGAAATTCCCACGGGTGCGATTTCCGCTTATCGACCGAATACAGTACGCCGCCGCCGTATTTGAAGCGTTTGTCCTTGAATCCGTAGGCTGCATAGCCTTCCAGAAACAGATGCGGATTGAATTTGGCGTTGGTTTTTCCGCCAAAACGGAATCGAGCGCCTTCTATATCGCTGAAGCTGAACATTGCGCCGACCGGCCCTATGTCGAATTTGCCGGTTTCCAGATAACCGGAATGAGCTATACTGATCAGGAGCAGCGCATATTTGAATTTGGGATCGTTCTTTGCTTCGTCCGAAAGCGTGTAAATCCGCTGTTCCGAGCGTGAAAGCGGAGCAGGGCGGCGGGCGTTCCAGTATTCGTCCTCATGCTCGTCGTAGCCGACGCTTTCTTCCGTCGTTTCAATGCCGTAAAACGTTTCTTCGGGGATATCTTCGTCAAGGCGATAATTATAATACATGAGGGTGCTTTTACCCTTAACCATGTTTTTATTTTTTGACAGACTGAAATCAAAAACGGCTTCTTCCAGTGTCAGGCACCACGTGCTGTCTATCATGGCATAATCCTGAACAAACGAAAATTTATTGACGAAATTGACGCCGGATTTTTCCGTAAAGGAGAGTTCGACACGTTTTACGGCATACATGCTGTCATTGGTGATGTACAACTGCCCCCTGAATCCGAAATCCTGTTCGTTGGCGGGATATACGGACAGTTTGATACATTGACGGTTGTCCGTCATCACTGTGTCGAGGATATGGAAATGGTAAAAAAACGGCGACAGCGGCGACAGGGGGCTGACATATTCATTGTCAAGGATTGTCATTTTGTTGTCGTAAATGTTCATCTTTCCTGTCAGGCCGTCCACCAGCACGCTGATGGTTTTGTTTTCGATGAGATGGTGGAAATTGACGATTCGCGAGGCTACGACAATATCCTTGTTGGCTTTGGGCGACCGGCGATAATTGTGTTCGGTAATTTTCTCGCGGATGAAGACGGGCAGCATGAGTGTTCCCGTTATTTCGGAGGTGTCGATATAGTTGAAAAGAAAGGGGTATTGACGGAAAAGGGGCGCACTTTTTACGCTGTCGTCGAGTTCGCCGAGTGAAAGTAGTAGTTTCTCGTAGATTTCGTTTTGGCAGGTGCCGTGTTTTTCGATGCGGTTTCTTTCCTTGCGGGCAATCGCATTGCGGATAACCGTCAGCGCCGGATTGCCTTTCCGCCGGTATTGCACGCGGCGTCCCGTCACAACGGTTTCTTTAATTTCATGGATGACCGGCATTAGTTGCACGTCCAGTTTTCCGTTGCTTATTTCTTCCGTTTTCACCGTTACCGGCCGGTAGCCTGTAAAAGAGAACATCAGTCCTTCGTTGCGGGCGTCCAGTTCGACGGTGTAGAATCCGTTGTTGTCGGTGATGGCGCCTTTGGCCAGTTGCGCCGGTATTACCGTTACCGTGGCAAAAGGCAATGGCGCACCGGTGGCGGCGTCTGTCACCGTTCCCCGCACCGGTACGGTCTGTGCGGAAAGCGTATCCATCCACCCACACAGGATCAACCCGAAAATGGCTATGACCTTTATCATACTTATTTCACAACAAAAAACATTCCATAATCCGACAGGGCGCAGATGGCTTGTTGCAGCAAAAAAACGGGAATTTTCTTTGGCCGGCGAATCCGAGCCGTCGCGATGGCTGTTCTCCGTTAATGTTGAATCAGTGGACAAAGTCTGTATTACCGGCTGTAGTTAGGCGCTTCGCGTGTAATGGTGACGTCGTGCGGGTGGCTTTCTTCAATGCCCGATCGGGTGATGCGAACGAATCCGGCGCCTTGCAGTTTCTCAATGTCCACTGCTCCGCAATAGCCCATCCCTGCTCTTAATCCGCCTATCAATTGATAGATGACTTCCGAAAGATTTCCTTTATAGGGTACCCGCGCCTCAATGCCTTCGGGAACCAGTTTGTTGATATCTTCCTCCATATCCTGAAAATACCGGTCTTTTGAGCCTTTTTGCATGGCTTCGACAGACCCCATGCCGCGGTATGATTTGTATTTCCTGCCGTTATAGATGATAGTGTCGCCGGGAGATTCGTCCACGCCGGCAAACAAAGAACCTGCCATAACGCTGTCGGCGCCTGCTGCCAGCGCTTTAACGATGTCGCCCGAATAGCGGAGGCCTCCGTCGCCTATTACCGGAATACCGGTCGATTTGAGGGTTTGAGATACATTGTAGATAGCCGAAAGTTGTGGAACTCCCACGCCGGCTACTATCCTCGTGGTACAGATGGAACCCGGCCCGATGCCTACCTTGATGCCGTCAACGTCCAGTTCGACAAACGCTTGGGCGGCCTCTTCCGTGGCGATGTTGCCTACAATGATATCCGTATTTTTGAATTGTTTTTTGGCTTCTTTAACAGTCCGAATGATGTTGTAACTGTGCCCGTGCGCCGAATCAAGCACTATCGCGTCCACATCGGCTCTTACCAGTGCGTCGATGCGTGCGAGCGTGTCGGAAGAAACGCCCACGGCCGCAGCTACTCTCAACCGTCCGAACTCGTCTTTACATGCATTGGGACGGTCTTTGGCTTTGGTAATGTCCTTATAGGTGATCAGTCCGATGAGATGAAAATGATCGTCCACCACAGGCAGTTTTTCGATCTTGTGGTGTTGCAGGATTTCCGCCGCTTTCTCAAGATCAGTGCCTGCGGTAGCGGTAACAATATGTTCTTTGGTCATCACTTCCGTCACCGGCCGTTTCAAATTCTGCTCAAAACGCAGGTCGCGGTTGGTGAGGATACCTGCTAATTTTTTGTTGTCCACCACGGGGATACCTCCGATTTTGAACTCCAGCATCAGTTGTTTCGCTTCTCCTACCGTAGCATTTACATTAATGGTTACAGGATCGTAAATCATGCCGTTTTCCGCACGTTTTACGATTTTTACCTGCTTCGACTGCTCCTCAATGCTCATATTTTTATGGATCACTCCTATGCCGCCCTCCCTTGCCATGGCAATGGCAAGGTTCGATTCGGTTACGGTATCCATTGCCGCAGACACAATCGGGATGTTCAACCGGATATTACGCGAAAAACGAGTGGATGTATTAACCATGCGAGGAAGGACTTCGGAATACGCCGGTACCAGCAAAACATCATCAAATGTAAGCCCTTCAAATAGAATTTTGTCTGTTAGAAATGACATAATCGGTGGTGATAAACTTTCGCAAAAGTACATAAAAAGCGTGAGTTTTCCAAACACACAAAATGAAAAAACATTTTTTTACAGAAGAAAGTATTTGTTAATATCTTTATTAACAACGCTTTGTTTTTGAATTATTGGAAATGCGCGCATATTAAGGGAGCTTTAAATATTTTGAAGGAAAGAGATTTTTCAAGTTTTTCCACCGTATTGTTTTTTGAATTAAAAAAATGGTTATTTTTGCGGTCTCAATGCCCAGATGGCGGAATTGGTAGACGCGCTAGTTTCAGGGACTAGTGTCAGCAATGATGTGCAGGTTCGAGTCCTGTTCTGGGTACTATCACAAATACTATCACCAAGCCGATTTCAGTTGTTTTATTGGGTTAATTCTTTTTTGAGGCGCTATGGGTCAGCGGACTGTTCCATCCGTGTTTTGTTTCCCGCTTTTTTCCAAAGCACGAAGTTTTTTACTTCGTGTTCCTTCTGCGACTTCGTGGTTTTTTTTTCAACTGACTTGGAAACCCTTGCGGAGCGTCGCAATCCGAATAATTGTCTTATAAATTACGCAGAAACACATAGCGTTTACCGGTGAAAAACGACCTTTTCACGGTGACGCCGGATAACAATGAAAAAATTTACGTATATTTGTACTTTCTGAAAATCTATGACGATGTTACTTGATAAACGAGTGGTTTGCGGCTTTTTACTGGTTATTTTTTTCGGATTGGACGCCGTTGCTCAAAACCGGTCGAAAGACGCAAAATGGAAGGTCATTGAGGCCTTTATCGAAGACGGCCTGCCGCAATCGGCTATGGTAGAAATTGATGTTGCATACCGGGAGGCTTTGGCCGACAAAGATTATGGACGGTTTTTCAAAGCGATCAAGTTTCGTACCCTTTGTCAGCAGATGTCGGAGGAGCAGCCTGATATTGCCGTTATTCAAAGTCTGTTGCAGGATGCGGAACAGGTGGGCGAACCGGCAAAATCCGTAGTATATTCGCTAACAGGCGAAGCCTACCGCAATTATTACATCCACAACTTGTGGAAATTCGACCGGACGACCGCTGTACAAACGCCGTCCGACGATATCCAAACGTGGTCGGCGGAACAAATCATCCACACGACAAGCCGTTACCTGATGCTTTCACTGGCGCAGGACAAACTTTTGCAACGCACCTCCGCCGGCATTTTCAAGGATGCGCTCGGAGGCGACGCTTCCACACGCTACCTCCGGCCGACACTGTACGACCTGCTCGCCCACCGCGCCATAGACATCCTGAATAACGCCGACATCCTCAATCACGATTTTTCTGCCTTTCTCATCAACCGCGAAGAATATTTCGCCGATGCGGAAGGTTATCCGAAAGCCGTCGTCACATGCGCCGATACGCTGGCGCCTGCTTATTGCGTGATGAGCATCTTCCAGAACCTGACCGTTTTCCGGTTAAAGCAAAAAGACATTAACGCACTGGCCGACGTTGACCTGAAACGTTTCCGGTTTGTGCGCGAAAGAGGTATCTTTTCCGATACGAACGCCGGAATGATGTATGAAAAAGCCTTGAAATACCTGCTGGAAACTTGCGAAGGACAAAAAATATGGGAAAAAGTAGCCGCTACTCTGGCGTCGTGGTACAGGGAAGAAGGCGAACGATGGCAACAAACCGCCAACCCGAAATACCGTCACTGTCTGGCGGACGCGGTCCGTCTTTATACCGAACTGCTTACGAAAACAAAATCAAAAGAAGAAAGAAAATACACCGAAACCCTGTTAAACGAACTGAAACAAAAACATCTTTCGATAGAAATGCAGAAAGAACAAATGCCTTGCAAACCGATACTCGCCATGCTGAGTTACCGGAACATGAGCAATGTTTTCGTAACGGTGTTTGAAACCGGCACGATGGAAAAACTCGAAAAAGGCCTAAACTACATGTCACGGAAAGAGGCGAGGGCTTATTTTTCCCGTCAGGAGAAATTTTCCCAACAGCACATCACCCTGCCGGAACAATCCGACTATCAACTGCACAAGGTTGAAGTACGACTGGATTCACTGGCCACCGGACATTATGTACTGGTATTTTCCGACCTTCCCGACTTGTCGGATACCAGCATGATGACCATGTCATATACCGGCATACAAGTTTCCGACCTGTTTCTAAGCCAGCGCACGGCGGGACAGGGATGGATGGAAGCCTTCGTCACCGGCAGGGAAGACGGTATCCCTGTGGAAAACGTTGCCGTTAAAGTGTTCCGGAAAGTATATTTGCCCGAAATAAGCGCCTTTTCCGAAATTCCGGACACGGTAGTATATACCGACAGTCAGGGACAGGCATTTTACCGGATTGCATCGGGCAACAGGACGATATACGTGGTACACAACGGCGATTCGCTGGTAAATCCCGCTGCTTATGGTTATTCGGAGCCTGCCGGCGAAGAAGTCGTCAAAGCGGCGCTCTTTACCGACAGGGCAATTTATCGTCCCGGACAAACCGTTTACTTCAAGGGAGTGCTCTACGGCGAAAAAGACGGAAACGGCAGCGACGTGCGTCCGCATATCTCCGTCAGTGTCCGCTTGACGGACGTAAACGGCAAAGAAGTCCGGAAACAGGATTTTATTACCGACGATTTCGGCTCCTTTCACGGCAGTTTTGTCCTGCCTGCGGGATTGCTCAACGGCACAATGAACCTTCAAACTGCGTATGGCACGGTCGCTTTCAAAGTAGAAGAATATAAACGTCCTACTTTCGAAATTGCCGTTCGCCCCATGCAAGGGAACTGTTCCCTTGGCGATTCGGTAAAGGTAACCGGCGAAGCAAAGGCGCTGGCAGGCTATCCTATAGACGAAGCCCTCGTAAAATGGGAAGTACAACGATATATGGTGTATCTTCCGTTGAATTATCGCGATTTGCGCTCGTTTCCTCCACGGCAACGGCAGCGCCTGATAGATTCCGGCACGGCAAAAACCGACAAAGACGGATGCTTCTCATTGAACTTCAAAGCCGAAGACGAGGATATCCGCGACAAAAAACAGATTTACATCTATGAAATAAAAATCGACGTTACCGACTCCAACGGAGAAACGCAAAGCGCCTCGCAAAATATCCGCCTGAGCGGGATCCCGTTTCTGCTGGACGTCGGAATCCCCGAAAATATTTTTGTCGGAGCGGACACTCTCCGGTACCGGTTAGACGCGGCCAATCTGAACCGTGAATCAATTCCGGCAGATATTCACATCGAACTGTTCGCCCTGGCAACGCCGAAACGGATTCTTCGCGACCGCCTGTGGCAGGATACGGACACCGTTGCCCTCTCCTGCGAACAATTCTCCGCCGATTTTCCATTCGACGCCTACGGAGACGAAAACCACCGGCAAAAACTACCGGCAAAAACGCTGAAAGCGGCATGGGACATAAATACCCAATCCGGTAAGGAAATCGACCTCCACCGGCTGACCTCGCTGCCTTCAGGCCGCTACCTGCTGAAACTCAACGCGCGGAATGAAGGCGGAACGGTAGCGGATTCCGTTATCATCACACTGCAACACAAAGATTCGGCTATCTTCGACATGAAACAATGGCTGACAGTAAAAGAAACGCAAGCCCGCCCGAAAGACTCCGTGACATTCTGGCTGGCAGGCGGAAAGGAACAGTCATACATCCGTTGCGACGTGCTGCATGATGACCGTATAGTAGCACAAAAAATCATGACCGTGGGATGTGTTCCGCAGATGCTCCGCCTTCCGGTAAAAGAAGAATACCGCGGAGGCTTTGCCGTGCAGTTCATAATGGTGCAGGAAAATCGTTCCTACTACAAACTATGCCCGATTGATGTGCCTTACGACAATAAAAAGTTAGATATCAAATTCCAGACCTTTCGCAGCCAATTGTTACCCGGCGAACAGGAGAAATGGACGCTGACCGTGAAGAATCAACAAGGCAAAAATGAAGCGGCGGAAATGGCGGCGGTTTTGTATGACGCCTCTTTAGATTTGTTCATGCCTCACCAATGGCAATACCCTTTCTGTCAAACGCTCCGGTATGACCAGTATACATGGGGTTCATACCATGAAGGTTATTATGTCAACCATCAGTTAATATCCCAAAAACTTTTAGGTTCTTCACCCGAAGAAAACTATGAAAGGCTGGAAGTTCTCGGCAATATGAAACAGGCGGTTATGCTGCGAAGCAGACGAATAGGCAGTAAAGCCAGCGCATTTGATATGAAGGAAGACTTCCTTATCGGTGCAGTCGAAAATTCGCTTCCTCCAACGGATTCCGAAATGCTGCCCATGTCCGACATACCGCTACGTACCCGTTTTTTCGAAACCGCTTTTTTCTATCCCGCGTTACGAACCAATGAAAAGGGCGAAATAGCTGTAGAATTTACCGTTCCGGACGCCCTTACACGCTGGAAGATGCTTGGTTTTGCCCATACTAAAGATCTGAAAACGGGAAACGTCGTCCAACATCTGCTTACCCGGAAACAGATTGCCGTCAATGCCCATCTGCCACGCTTTTTCAGACAGGGAGATGAAATAACCCTGACCGCAAAAATCAACAACCAGACGGAAGACGAGCAGAAAATCAATGTATCGCTCTGTTTCTACGACGCCTTCACCATGCAACCGGCAGATGCACGAATACTGAAAAGCCCTGCAACACTATCGACAACGGCAAACAAAGGACAAAGCGCCACAGTACAGTGGAAATTAATCATTCCGGATGACATGCAGGCGCTCACCTACCGCCTGACGGCGCAAGCAGGCAACCATTCCGACGGCGAAGAACGGAGCGTGCCGGTGCTGAGCAAAAAAATATTAATCACGGAAACCATGCCGTTTATCGTACGCGGCGACAGTTGGGCAAACCTGCATTTCGACAGGCTGGCAGGCAGTACGGCTATGGGAACCATACAACAACGACGTTTGACGCTGGAATATGCATCTCAACCGGTGTGGTATGCCATCGAAGCGCTGACCGTCCTTATGGAAAAAACCAATGAAAGCACAGAACAGTTGTTTACCCGTTTCTATGCCAACAGATTGGCGATGAACATCGTCGATGCCCATCCGTCGATCAAACAGATGTTTGACAAATGGCATTCTCTCCCCGAAAATAAAACACCGCAATCCCGTCTTGAAAAAAATCAGGAACTGAAACAGGCCTTGCTTCAGGAAACGCCATGGGTCACACAGTCCGACAACGAAACGGAACGCCGGAAACGCCTCGGATGGCTCTTCGACCGGAAACTGATGACGCAGGAACAGGAAAAAGCATGGAATCAACTCGTACTTGCACAAGGCGCCAACGGTGGATTCCCCTGGTTCGCAGGACAACCGGAAGACAGGGGAATTACCCAGTACATCGTTTCCGGACTGGAACACATGCGCTATCTGAACGCATTGCCGAGAACGGAAGAAATAAACGACATGATTGAAAAAGCCATGGATTTTTGCGATGCAAAAATAGACGAGGATTACAGAAATAAACCGGAACTTAAATCAAGCAAAAGCATGAGGATTAACGCTCTGCAATTACAGTATCTGTATTTGTGCAGTTTCTCGCAACGCAGGCCGTATGCCTGTCTGGAGGCTTTCGATTTCTACATGAAGCAGGCAGAGGAGTACTGGGCACGGTTCGGCCTCTTTGAGCAGGCATTGACGGCTATTCTGATGTATCGCTATGGGAAACAGGATATTGCGCAAAACATATTGCATTCGTTGAAAGAAAAAGCGCAGGTAAGCGACGAAATGGGCATGTACTGGGCAGATAACCGTCGCGGGCGTTTTTGGAACGAGTCGCCTGTAGAAACACAAGCCATGTTGATAGAGGCGTTCGACGAAGCAGGAAGCGACGCCAAAGCCATAGAAGAAATGAAACTGTGGCTGTTGCGCAACAAACAAGTCAATGACTGGAAAACGCTCAAGGCCACTGTCGCCGCCGTCTACGCCCTTCTGCGGGATAACGACGAACTGCCGGCGAAAAAACCGCCGGCGGTTGATATCCGTATCGGAGGAAAAACCTTAAAAAAAGCCGTGAAAGAGCCTGTACCTTCCGAATCGGGAACAGGCTATTTCAGCACTTCATGGTTCGGAAAAGACATCACCGCATCCATGGCCGACCTGCAAATCAACAACTTGACGGACAACGTGCTCTTTGGAACGCTGTACTGGCAGTATTTTGAAGAATCCGGCAAGGTAACGCCCTACGAGACACAACTGAAAGTGAGCAAACAGCTCTTTTCAAAACAGAATACCGTTTCCGGAAAAGCGCTCTTGCCCGTCGGACGGCTGAAAAAAGGCGATCTCGTTACCGTACGTTTGGAAATACGCGCCGATACCGACTTTGAATATGTCCACCTGAAAGACGGACGGGCTACAGGCTTTGAACCGGTCAATACCATATCGGAATATCGCTACCGAAACGGACTGGGCTATTATGAATCCTGCAAGGACGCCTCGGTAAACTTCTTTATACAATATCTCCCCAAAGGCGTATGGATATTCGAATACGACGTGACCGTAACCCACGAAGGCGCTTTTTCCAACGGAATCGCTACCGTACAGTGCTTGTATGCACCGGAATATAATGCCCACAGCAATGATACTCGAATAGAAATACGGGAGTAACTTCTTATACTTGCCACGGATTAAAATGAGGAAAAATAAAAAAACACAGATTTTGTGTGACGTTATGGCTACGGGTGTATTCCAAAATATCGCCCCCCCTACTCCACTTTTTTTCCGATCCATCCAATCCCGATATTCCATTTTCCACTCCTGCAACAAGTTCTTAACCCGACTTGGCAAAAATGCCCTTCAACACGGCAGGAAATCGGACTGTCAGCCGAGTCGGCATCGACGGAATTTGTTAACCCAACTTGGCCCAAATTACCCTCAAAATAGAGGAAAACAGGGCAAATAAATACACAGCGTAGTCGACATGTCTCTTATAATTAGATAGTTATAAAACATGCGATCACAAAAAGTCGTTTGTGATCCCAGAACTTTTAGTTGGCTCTTTGCAGACTCAATTTTTTTTCGTAACTTTGCCCAATGATAATTATATATTGAATATCAAATAGTTGAACGTGATGGAAAATCCGTAGTCCCCCATAATCGATGGGAGCACAAGCTATAATCATGACAGTCAGAGTTTTATTTTTAGTTGATGCCAAGTTGGGTTAA
>JAIRLS010000020.1 GCA_031259205.1 Bacteroidales bacterium
TTGCAGATTGACCTGTTCGCAACTGATGCTGCCGTTGCTGCGGCGCGTAGTAAGAATGTCTTCGACCGTGGTGCGCATCATCCGTTTCAATTCCGGGTCGTGGGTATAGCGATAAAACATGCAGCCCGAACGGACGGCTTTGCCTCACATCTCGCCTGTGGCGAAATAACTCTTCCCGTTACGGAAGAAGTCAACCATTGCGGCGTACGGCACTACTCCCTTGTTCCAGTGTCCGACGGAGTTTTGAATGTCGTTCTCAAGAAATCCCGACATCTTGATCGCCTTCGGCGGAAGAGGATACTGCATGTCTTCGACTTTCGCGCTCGTTCCCTGACCGAATACCTGTGCAGACAACAAAGTCAGGAGTACAATAACTGATACTAAAATTTTTTTTTCATATTATTTGTTTGAATACCGGCTGACCGACTAAATGTTTTTTGCTATCTTTGCCCATCGTTGTGTTTTTTTGTGTTTACGACAGCAAAATTACAACTTTTGGCCGACCTGCAATGGCCGCCCTTTTTATCGCTGATTTTTTAGTCGGTCAGTAGTGAAAAATTATCTCAAAACGAAACATTAATTCATCGTTTTCGTATAAATAAGTACGAAACATCTAGTAATGTAGTAATGTTTTGTTAATAGTTTGAAGAAATTGTGATGACAGGGAAGGTCTTTCATATAGTATCTATCTGTGTCTTGCTGCTTTTCGTAGCATGGAGCCCTGCTTATGCTGTGGATGAAACCATCAACTACTTTGAATCTTTGCGAATGTCGAATAAGTCTGACTATGTTATTGAACAATCCATTCTTAAAAATCATACGATTGAGCAACTCACAGATAAGATTTCCCCTTATTTCGCTGATACATTGGTTATTATCAGGCAAAAAGCCTATTACTTGACCTATAAAAAAGGCTTGCAAAGCGCTCGTTCAGGCAGGACTGTTGCCGTAACACATTTGTTGACAGCCTGTAACGATGCTGACGGTGGTGTTATCGGTCAGGGTTTGCGATATTTGCAGGACTTTTCTGCGGAAGATTTTGACGATGCGTGCAGAGTAATGGTCAACAGCAAAATTCCCCGGACCAAGATGCCCCACTACAAGGAATTGGCGCTGCTTGCAGGATATATTCATACGGGAATGAACGATTTGCAAAGAGCGCTGGTGAAACCAAATCTGCCCGGACAGCATCGCTGGTACGTTTCTTTGGCGCTTTCGCGAATGGGCGACGCTACACAGATGGCATGGTGCTTGGAAAAAGTAAAGAAAGCGCCTGTAAACAGCGATTTGGTGGCATACATACTACCTGATTTGGTATATACACGGCAAAAGGAAGCGATAGACTATTGTGTGAACTTGCTCAGCAGCGATGCAAAATTGTGTGAGTCCCAAAACCCCGATATTTCGGAGAAAATTAATTGCGCTTACCTCATTATTCCGCTTTTGGCTCCTGTCATTGCAGATTTCCCCGTTGCCATAGATGCTTCGGGGGATATTGAAGGCGATTACACACAGGCGCTTCAAAAAGTAAGAAATTGGTTTTCTGTAAATAAAGAATATACAATTTTGCAAACAACCTTCTAAATGAAAAATATTTTTGCTATTATAGCGCTCACTGTATGGTATTTACCATGCATCGCTCAGGTAAATACAGCGATATCTGCGCCCCTTGACCTCAACAGGATTGAACAGCTGCAAATGGAGTACAACGGTAAGATTGATGCAGCATTCACTGCCATGAAAGCAGTGCAGGACGCGGGGCGGTATATCAAATCTCTGTCCGACCTGTTCGGCAATGGAGAAATAACGCTTCCTGTCGGCATCAAAAACGGCGATTACGAGCTTATCATACAGAAGATACTATATGATGAAAAGACTGAAAAAAAACAGATTTCTGCTACATGTGCTTTCCGATTCAAGGATACGGGACAGAAAGTAGCCTTTGAAGGAAGTGCTGACATTCAAGGCAAAAATGGCTTGGGGACACACGGCGAGTTGGCTTTAATTGCGCCTGTGAGACGGAATATCGGCAATGCCTCTGCCATTGTTTTGCATGAAGGCAGTCGCGTGCGTTTCGGATGCGATGGGGTTGAGGATTTTGCCACAAAACTCACATGGATAGTCACTTCGCCCGACGTGATCCCTGTCGACAACAGGGGAACGGTCGTCAATACCCCCATTTCGGCAACGGTAGAAACCTGTTTTCAGGATTTTGACAATTATACGCTGTCTCTCAACATCGACCGTTCCTTTATGTTCAAAGGGCTGAAAGACATATTTTTCACCATCAAAGGCGCCACTTTGGACCAGAGCGACACGGAAACATCGGCGATGACGGTTTTTCCGGAAGGTTATCTGTCTGCGAGTGAAGAATTTAATCTGTGGAAAGGCGTTGCTTTCAGTGAACTGAGCCTGCATTTGCCGGCAATATTCAAATCGCCGAATGATGGAGAGCGCATGACGCTTTCCATGAAAAACGCCCTGTTCGATGAAAACGGATTTACTGCCAGACTTTCTGCTACCGATGTACTGAACAGCGCCTTGCTTGACCCTGAGACGTGGAGCATTTCCGTCAACGATTTTTCACTCGGATTCTTGAAAAACCAAATCGTGGCAGCTGGATTTGGCGGCGAAATCAATATTCCGCCATTCGGACGCCATTCCCTGCGTCCCTATATGGCAGAGTACAATCATGCCTCGGAAGAATTTATTTTCACAGCAGGCATTGTGGGAAAATTCGACTTTCCGGCGTTGAGAAGTTCTTTGGAGTTGTATGAAACCTCCACATTGAGTATTGCATTCAGGGATGCGGATATTTATCCTGTTATTGACGCTTCGGGACTTCTGACCGTCAATGCGCCGGTGAATGAGAAAGACAGCACGAAAAAGTTTTCTGTGCCCGACATTCCTTTTGAGCATCTGAAAATAAGCCGCGACGCGCCCTACGTGAGCATCGGCGCTATTGGACTTGGCGGGAGTTTGCGCACTCCGAAGGTGGCCGGTTTTGAATTGCTCATCAGCCATATTCAGTCTTTTAACAACGGCGCCGGTTCCGGTCTTTCCTTTGATGCGGACGTTACGCTGACCGACATGTTCGGCGGCGACACCAAAATACTGCTTTATGGCGATTATGCCCACTGGAAATTCAACAAAGTGGGCGTAGAACGAATCAATGTTGATTTCAAATCCAAGGCATTCAGCATTGCCGGTGGCGTGTGGTTCAAAAACGGCGATCCGCTCTACGGCGATGGATTCAGGGGCGATATTCAACTGGATTTGCTGGGAAAATTCAAATTGGATGCCATCGCCGTTTTCGGGAAAAAGGACGATTATCGCTATTTCCTTACCGATGTGTTTCTTGAATTGCCTCCTACACCCGGACTTCCGATTCCGCCCGCCCTCACTTTCTACGGCTTCGGAGGCGGTCTGTATCGGCGAATGCAGCAAACAAGCACCTCTTATGATACCGATTTCGGCAAATCCCTATCGGGCATCAATTATATCCCTGACAAGACGGTGGGCATGGGACTGATGGCAAGCACCAAATTTTGTTTGATATCCGGTGAAAATACGATGAACGCCAAAGTGGGCTTTGAGATACAGTTTAATTCCAGCGGCGGTATGAATTTCGTGCAGTTTCGCGGCGATGTAGCCGTGATGGACATACCGGGCAAGTGGGGAAAAATGTCGGACAATATTGCCAAAAAGATGGAAGCGTTTGAAGCGGAGGGCAAAGTGATGAGAGCAGCCGACAAAACCGATTTGAAAGAGCCAGAAAACAAGGAAAGTGGCTTCCTGACCGCCTCGCTCAATATGAAATATGACGTCATCAACAGCACGTTCTCCGCTGATTTGGCTGCCTACCTCAATGCAGGCGTCATCACGGGCGCAGGAGCCAACAACAAACTGGGCTGGGCTTCGGCGTTTTTCTCGCCCACCAAATGGTACACTTACATGGGAACGCCAACAGACCGCATGGGCGTGAATGTGCTGGGCTTTGTGAAATTGGACAGCTATTTCATGCTGGGCGCCGATATCCCGGGCTTGCCGCTGCCTCCGGAAAAAGTATTGCGCAATTTGAGCGTTGAAAAGCAAAACCAGTTGAAACGTGAGGCGTCAAGTTTGGCATTGGCAAAAGGAGTAGCCTTTGGCGCCGGATTGAGCGTTGATTTCAAGGCTAAGTTGCCGCCGTTTTATGCAGGTTTTGGCGTTGGGTTGGGCTCGGAATTTGTGCTGAGGGACTTGAGGGGACGCACCTGTTCCAACTATTCGGGAACGCCCGGTATCAACGGCTGGTATGCCGACGTGCAGGCATGGGCATGGATAGAAGCCGCCATCGGCATTGAAGCAAAAATATTCCGCAAAACACGGCAGTTCAACATACTGGATTTGTCTGTGGCGGCTTTGCTGCAAGGTGCAGGACCCAATCCGATGTATTTTGCAGGCGCCGTAGGCGGACAGTTCAGCGTGTTGGGCGGTTTGATCAAGGGCAAATGCAGTTTCGATTTTGAAATGGGCGAAAAATGTATCCTGTCTAATGGCAGTCCCTTTGGCGAAGAAATTATTGCACAGTTGACTCCCGCCAACGCCGAAAAAGATGTGAATGTGTTTGTGGCGCCGCAGGCAGTTTTCAATATCCCCGTGGGCGTAGCCATGGCTGTGGATGACGAAGACGTGCGCAGCACTTACATGGTGACACTGGAAGAATTTTCCGTAAAGTACAAAGACAGCGCCACGCCGATAGAAGGGCGCCCGAAACTCAGCAATGACGGAACGGTGTATATGTTTGACCCCGAAGAGCCTTTTGAAAGCCAAAAAGAGATGGTGGTGTATGCCAAAGTGGCTTTTAAGAAGAAAAACGGCAACAACTGGCAATACGTAACCGGCGACGACGGCAAACCTGTGTTTGAGGACAAAACAGAAACCTTCACCTCCGGCGACCGACCGAAATACATACTGCCCGAACACGTGAAATGCAGCTACCCGGCGGCGCGGCAGTACAATTATTATCCCGACGAATACAAAGCGGGATATATTCAGGTAACGGAAAATTACGAATACCTGTTTACCTCCGACAAGCCGGAAGGCTACAAACAGCTGTTGCGGGTAAGCGACCTGACCGGCGACGCCAGAGAAATCGCTTTTACGCACAAGGCAAACGCAGCTGGCAGCGACATCCGGTTTGAAATTGATTTCTCTTTGGCAAACATCCCCCTTGCCGGAAACAGGATACACCGGTTAGCCATAGTGAATGTGCCTGAAAAAACTTCAGACATAAAACAGAATATTACCGAGTACACCACCGCAGCAGCCAATGCCGAAGAAGTATCCATCACCAAGCAGCAGGCGCAGGGCAATTTGGAACAGTTGGAAGAAAAAGAGATTTACTCGCTCCATTTCAAAACCAGTATTTACAAAACATTTGCAGAGAAGATGGCAACTTTTGACACAAAAGGGGAAGGATGGCGCAATTCTGTAGAACCATTTGTGCATCATATCAAAGCAAATTTGAGAGGCGCAGAACTTTTTGATAAATATGAAATACAATGGAATGAAAACACCTTGCCTTTAGTGCGGTTTGATGCACAAATCGATCAAACCAACTGGTACGACAATTCATTTTACAAAAATATGTACCAGACATCTACGGCATACCGGCAGGGTATGGTGGACAACAGAAAGGGCATTGATATGAGGTCGTTTGGCGAGCCTCCCGCAGCGGCAGTGCTGATTGAAGCCGGAGATGAACGGCAGGTGACGGACACCGAAATAGCTACCGGCGCTCCTGCCGGATATAATTTCCAGAGCGTTTTTACTTACGCTTTGCCATATTGGTGTGCCCGCGATTTCTTTTACATGAAAAACACTTTGGGGGAGAAACAGTTAAGAGGCGGAGGAGTGACAGCAAGCGAAGAGGCATTGATGGCAAATGACTTTCCATCAATGGTAACGAGAGGAAGTTATCCGGTAAGGGTAAAATATGTGCTGCCCGGAAAGGAAATAGAAACCTCCGCGGTGGATATTGAAATGTATTGCCCGGTGGAATGATATAATTAAGAATTAAGAGATACGATATTGAAAATTGAAAACGAAAAATTTCCTGCCGTGGAAAATAATTTTCCTGCTGTGGAAAATAATTTGGTGGTGTCCGTATTCTATTGATATACTAGTACATTTCATTGAATATCACGCACTTGCGATTCTTTGGCGAAAATTATATCCCTCTGATTATCTGCTAATTGTAAATCATATCAATCAAACATAGACACCATCAATAATTTTCCTGCTGTGGAAATAAGAGATGCGAAATAAAAAGGATATAATGAGCGAATTTAAAAACATAATGAAAGTAAGACCGGAAAAAAGACATTCCGGAGGTTGCTGCGGAAGCCATCCGACTGCCGGCAGGACATTTTCCGTCCGTTTTTTATTCTCCGTTCTCCATTTTCCATTCTTTTTCCTCATTCTCCATTTTCAATTTTCCATTTTCAATTGTTCCGCCCAGACCTATCCCGTGACGGTAAACACCCTGCTTACTCCGCCGTATTCCCTGCGGCTGAGTGACTACTCACAGCCCGGATCGCAGCGACTGACGGTGCAGGTGAGGGTGAGCGACCTGAACGTCTCTAACCTTCCGGTGCGCTTGCATGTGAAGATGGAATCGGTGGGCGTCACCATTGAGACAACGCCCAACATCGTCGTTACCCCGGTGTTTCTCAACGGCGGTCAGTTGCACCTTTTTTTCGGCGACGACCTGGCCGAATATTTTGATCCGGCTAACCTGCAATTCAAGGGATACAGCCGCGAGACCTACCGTCGCACGGGGCAGTTGCCCGACGGTTTTTGGAAGATCAGCATGTCGGTAGTGCATCTGGGGACGGGGCGCGTAGTTTCCAATGCAGGCAGCGCTTCGGCGTGGATGGCTACGGGCAAGCCACCGCAGTTGCGTTCGCCCGAAAACGGCGCCGAGATGGGGCAAAATCCGGGTATGCCGCTGGTTTTCTCGTGGCTTCCTGTCAATACCGGCATTCCCATGTTTGGCGTCAGCGTGCAGTACAGCATTGAGATGTGGGAGATGCGCGTTCCGGGCGTCGATCCTTACGTAGCCACCGCTGCCATGCCTGTGTTCTATACGGCCGTGCAGTCTGCGGGCGCTGCGCATGTTGTGCAGACTTCCGCCCTGCTGATGGAACCCGGCATGACGTACGCCTGGAGGGTTACGGCGTTCG